>JAWWCH010000185.1:0-4867 GCA_033720575.1 Marinirhabdus sp. | reverse complement strand
TATCACAGTTCGACTGAAAATAGAGCGTCTAACTGTTCTTTTCAATTAATTCTTGTGCCAAACTTAAGTAATTATTGGCACCTTTACTACCGGCATCATAGCTAATGATACTTTCACCATAACTTGGTGCTTCACTTAAACGGACATTTCGCTGAATGATTGTCTTGAAGACCATCTCGTCAAAGTGTTTCTTTACTTCGTCTACCACTTGGTTTGAGAGTCGCAATCTTGAATCGTACATGGTAAGTAGCAATCCTTCAATATCCAGGTTCGTATTGTGGATCTTCTGAACACTTTTTATGGTATTCAGCAATTTACCGAGTCCTTCCAAGGCAAAATATTCACATTGAATAGGAATTACCACCGAATCTGCTGCAGTAAGGGCGTTCAGGGTTAAAAGTCCGAGTGACGGGGCACAATCGATCAAAATATAATCGTATGATTTCTTCAAATCGGTGATCGCTTCCTTCATCATATACTCCCGATTCTCCTTATCAACCAGTTCTATCTCAATGGCCACCAAATCAATATGGGCTGGAATGATATCCAGGTTGGGCGAGCTGGTTTGCATGATGGCATCTTTCGCTTTGGCGGTGTGCTCTAACAGTTGATAGGTACCCAATTCAACCGTTTCAACGTCAATTCCCAATCCGGAAGTGGCATTGGCTTGCGGATCGGCATCAATCAACAATACCTTCTTTTCTAACACCCCTAGCGAAGCTGCTAAGTTCACGCTGGTCGTGGTCTTGCCCACGCCACCCTTCTGATTTGCAATCGCAATAATTTTACCCATTAAGTCGGTTTAGGATTGAACGATAAAAATACAATTATTTATGCGGAGTGAAAATGAATTTTGTTAACAGGAAGTGAACAAGTTTTTGAGTGCCGAAGGGATGTTGTGATTCTGAAAAGTAGCACGATTGAAATGTTTAAAATTTACTTTGATCTATGCTATAGTTGGCATCTGAATAGCTTCGCTATACTTAAATTTTGAAAGGTTTACTAAACACCTAAATGTGGGATATGTCATCATTTATTCTTTTTTGACCGAATTATGCGGTGTTTGGTTGAATCAGCAAACCTTCCAAAACCCGTATCGTTTGAAGAAACGGCTTTTGAAAGGTTTACTACCCACCTAAATGTGGGACATGCCATCATTTATTCTTTTTTGACCGAATCATGGCTGTTTTTTGGAAACGGCAAAATCCCCAAAACAACTGCTTCGCAATTTGGTTGTTTTGTGGTTTTTACCACCCACCTAAATGTGGGACATGCCATCATTTATTCTTTTTTGACCGAATCATGGCTTCGAGCATATCCCACATTTCTTCAGGGATTTCTTCAAGAAGATTCATTTGGCCTGCACCTTTTAGCCATTCGCCACCATCTATGGTAATTACCTCACCGTTCACGTAGCCCGAGAAATCTGAAACAAGATAGGCCGCCAAATTAGCCAACTCTTGATGGTCACCCACGCGCTTTAGTGGTACTTTCTTGGCCAGATCAAATTTTTCTTTGAGTTCACCCGGTAATAATCTGTCCCAAGCACCTTTGGTAGGGAAGGGGCCAGGGGCAATGGCGTTAAATCGCATGCCGTATTTTGCCCATTCTACCGCCAACGAACGTGTCATTGCCAGGACACCGGCCTTGGCTGCAGCACTGGGCACAACGTAGGCAGAACCCGTGAAGGCATAGGTAGTTACGATATTCAAGACCGTTTTGTTGGTTTCCTTTTTGTCAATCCAATCTTTTCCGAATGCAAGCGTACAGTTTTTTGTGCCTTTTAGCACGATATCAATGATGGTGTCAAACGCATTCGCGGAAAGTCTCTCGGTTGGAGAGATAAAATTTCCTGCGGCATTGTTCAGCAATACATCCACACTTCCGAAGGCTTTATTTGACGCCTTGACCATGGCTTCAACTTCGTCATAATTTCGAACATCACATTGCACAGGGAGCACGTTGCCTCCGGTTTCAGCTTCCAGTTCAGTTTTTACACGTTCTAACTTTTCGATGTTTCTAGAGGTAATCACCACATTGGCGCCCAACTCCAAAAAGTAGGTGGTCATCGATTTTCCCAATCCACTACCACCACCGGTTACCACGATTGTTTTTCCCTTAAGTGCGTCGTCGCGCAGCATTTTTGCTTTCAGATTCATGATTGTATTTTTTCTAAAGTAAAAATACGGTTATTCCGCAAGAGTATTATGCTTGCATAGGAAAGAATTTAAAAAAGAGGGGAGAAAAGAGACGTACTTAGTATTGCTCTTTTTCATTCGGAAAGTCACCCGACTTTACATCTTTGCTGTATTGCTCAAAAGCGCCGGTCATTTCGGCATATAAATCGAGATATCTGCGTAAGAACCGCGGATTGAACTCGTAGGTCATCCCAATCATGTCGTGGGTTACCAATACTTGTCCGTCAACTCCATTCCCCGCACCGATTCCAATAATGGGAATGGTAAGGCTTTCCGCCACTTCTTTGGCTAATTTAGCAGGTACCTTTTCCAATACAATTGCAAAACATCCTGCTTTCTCCAAGAGTTTGGCATCTGCCTTGAGTTTTTCGGCTTCCTCTTCTTCCTTGGCACGAACAGTATACGTACCAAATTTATAGATCGATTGTGGTGTGAGTCCGAGGTGCCCCATTACGGGAATTCCAGCATTTAAGATACGCTTTACCGATTCCTTGATTTCTTTTCCTCCTTCAACCTTAACTGCATGTGCTCCGCTTTCTTTCATGATTCTTATGGCAGATCGTAAGGCCTCTTTCGGATCACTTTGGTAGCTTCCGAAGGGAATATCAACCACTACTAAGCTACGCGTTATTCCTCGCACCACTGAAGAAGCGTGATAGATCATTTGATCTAATGTAATTGGAAGGGTGGTTTCATGTCCTGCCATCACATTTGAGGCCGAGTCGCCCACCAAAATCACATCGATACCGGCACCATCCACAATCTTTGCCATGGTAAAATCATAGGCTGTTAGCATCGAAATTTTATCTCCTTTTTTCTTCATATCTACCAAGGTTTTGGTAGTAATCCGCTTGTATTCTTTTTTGGCTACGCTCATACTTGTAACATTTTGGACCGTAAAAGTACTAATTTTGATGTTCAACCCTTTTAGATTTACCCTATGAAAACCATTCTTTTCTACCTTTCCCTGTGTTTCACACTTACGCTGACCGCTCAAGATGGGTTTACCGATCTAGATGCCAAACAATTGGTAGACACCTTTTTTGAAGGATTCCATGAAGGAGATACGATTAAAATGAAAAGTGTCTTGGCAGAAAAGGTAGTGCTGCAGACTGCCTTTACGGATGGAGACGGCAATGCACAGCTTTCCGATGGAACTATTGACAACCTGTTACAAGCTATTGCGAACCGCCCTGCAGAACAACAATGGGATGAACGTTTACTCAACTATAAGGTTAGTGTAGATGGCAACCTCGCCCATGTTTGGACCCCCTATGAGTTTTGGTTCAACGGAAATTTTAGTCATTGTGGTGCGAACGCATTCACCATCGCCAAAACCGAAGCCGGCTGGAAAATCATCCATTTAATAGACTCTAGACGCAAGGAAAGCTGTAAATCCTAAAATTTCAGTATCTTCACGGAACGGTAACTCCCCCTAACTTTATTACAATTCAGCTATGCTCACAAAAGTATATGGGAGTGCTGTGTTTGGGGTTGAAGCAACTACCATCACAGTAGAAGTGAATACAGACATCGGAATTGGCTACCATTTGGTAGGATTGCCCGACAACGCCATCAAAGAGAGTAACTACCGCATTGCCGCGGCACTTCAAAACAACGGTTACAAAATTCCTGGAAAGAAAATCACCTTAAATATGGCACCTGCCGATATGCGTAAGGAAGGTTCGGCATACGACCTTACCTTGGCGATTGGCATCTTGGTATCCTCGGGTCAAATTCAAGAAAAAAACACACTTTCGGAATACATCATTATGGGCGAACTGTCACTCGACGGGTCATTGCAACCCATTGGAGGCGCCCTTCCCATCGCGGTTAACGCTAAAGAAGAGGGCTTCAAAGGATTTATTCTTCCCGAACAGAATGCCAAAGAAGCAGCGATTGTAGAAGGACTGGAGGTTTGTGGCGTACAAAATATTAAGGAAGTAATTGACTTCTTCGATGCTGAAGTAGATCTATCACCTACCATTGTTGATATGCAGGCTGAATTTTACGGCAACTTGCAAAATCCTGAATTCGATTTTAGTGATGTGAAGGGGCAAGAGAGTATCAAGCGTTGCATGGAAATTGCTGCGGCGGGCGGACATAACATTGTGCTGATTGGGCCACCAGGAAGTGGTAAGACCATGCTCGCAAAGCGACTCCCTAGTATTTTGCCCCCATTGAGTCTGTCGGAAGCGTTAGAAACCACTAAAATCCATAGCGTTGCAGGTCGCACCAAAGAGCGGGGAGGCATCATGACGGCTCGACCATTTCGGAGTCCGCACCATACCATATCAGACGTGGCGCTCGTGGGCGGCGGACAATACCCACAACCCGGCGAAATATCTCTAGCGCACAACGGTGTGCTGTTTTTAGATGAACTGCCGGAATTCAAGCGAAGCGTACTGGAAGTCATGCGGCAACCTTTGGAAGATCGAGAAGTTACCATATCGAGAGCGCGATTTACCGTGACTTATCCTTCTAGCTTTATGTTGGTAGCCAGCATGAATCCGAGTCCGGGCGGCTATTTCAACGACCCAAATGCTGCCATTGGTGGCCATGAACGGCGCGTGCACTGGGCACCCAGCGTGCGTGAACCGCCCGCCACGCTCAAGTGCAGTCAGTGCGCGCAGCGCATTGTGCCGCGGAATGCTGCCGTGCAGTGTTAT
>JAWWCH010000184.1:0-4868 GCA_033720575.1 Marinirhabdus sp. | reverse complement strand
GAATGGGAAGTAGATTCACACGGAAACTATGAGGCCCACTTCAAAAAGAAAGGGGAGAAGTACAGAGCAGATTTTAGTGAAGATGGATATTGGATTGAAACTGAAAACGACATAAAAATCAAAGAACTCCCTGAACCGATTCGTGAGAAAATTGATGAACTCTATTTTATGTACACTATTTCTGAAGTAGAACGGGTTGACCATTTTGAGAAAGGACTGTTCTATGATGTGGAATTCAAACAGAAAGTAAAGAATAAAGACATTGAATTCAATTCAGAAGGAAATCAAATCAATTAAATAAAAAATCCCGCACTAGGCGGGATTATCTTTTTTTGATGTCGCTATTAACTTACCGATTGCTTTAGTTCGGCATATTTGTCGCTAATTGATTTCTCAACGCCATTTGCCGTTTCCTTGATGCTGTCTCCTACATTGTTGATTTTAGATTTCAACTTGGCTTTCTCTTGTGGACTCATGGTTCTGTATTTCCAGTATGCCAATCCTCCAGCAACTCCAGCACTCAATAAAGCAATTAATCCTGCATTTCTCTGTCTACTTTTCATATATGTTGTTTTAAATTCAGTAATAGTACAAAGCTACGGTCTAGCCCACAGAGTACAAGGGCGTTTAATACAACATTAATATAAAGTATCGTTAAAGTTTGGCATTTGTGCCGTGCTCAGAACCATTCAAGCACATACCCTAAAACGATATACAAAATAATGAAGACAATGATGGTTCCGAAGCACCCACATTTGCCGCCTCCAATTTTCTTTGCGCCCCATGCTGCACCAATGATTTGAAGTAGTTTTTTCATGATTTAGATATATTTAGTATCTGATTTCTGGAGCTCCAGCTGCTCTCAATTCGCGTTCAATCACATCCAACAATTCTGTTGTTGTGGACAAAGATGCTTGATGCGAAGCCAATTGATTTTCTATGATGTTTAATTGTTCCTCATGCGTACTTGTAGGTCCGTATGTTGATCGTTCTATTCCTCTATAAATGGCAAACATGCGATCGTCCAACAAGGGCGATCCCTTTTCGCCAATTTCATTCTTTGCTTGGTTTCCAAATACTTCAGATTGTAAAGACAATAGCGCCTCTCTAGCGTCAGATATCTTGTCATCAAACCTACCCGGTGCTACCGTACTCTGCTGAACCGCCAAACGCATTGCATTTACCCTTTTCACTTGTTTCTCTAGATCATGTTGAAATTCTGAAACAGCCTTTGAAGTATTGGAATACTTCGAAATAAATGCAGCATAATCATCTGGTGAAGCAGCCGGCAATGCGCCTTCTCTCAAAGGCTTTACTGTAAATGACTTCGCATCTGTCAGTTTTTTGGTAACGCCATTCTCAGTAAGATACATGGTAACCGAATACGTTCCAGGAGGTGCCATAAAACCTGAAGGCAGTTTATCTGCTTTCATGTTGCTGTCTACCGGAAAAGGAGAGGGGTAACGTAAATCCCAAGTATAGCGATGTACGCCTTGCTTAGCTGGAGTGGCGATGTTTCGAACCACATTTCCTTTAGCATCTTCAACCGAAAACACTACCATGGGTGCTGTTTCAAGTACTTCCTGTTCTAGAGCATCCCATCCTCCAAAAGGTATATCACTGTCGCTCAATTTCTTCTCGCGGTCTTGACGCTCTGCTCTACTGGTTTTAAATTCATCCCGCAGGTAATAGGTAAATGTTGCCCCAAACTCTGGATTGGGCGCTACAAAATGGTTGTCTCCCTGACTTCCTTTATCCGCTTCAAAGCTCAAATGCGATCGTGGTACATACCACCAAGCATCACGAATCGGAAATATAGCAGCTTCTTGAGATAACGTATTTTCAGTAAGTTCACGCAAAGGCGTATAATCATCCAAAATATAGAATCCGCGTCCAAATGAAGCTCCTATTAAGTCGTTCTCTCTTCGCTGAATGGCGAGATCTCGGAATGAAATTGTGGGTACACCGCCTTCCATTTTGGCCCATTGCTTTCCACCGTTAAGAGATGTGTAGATGCCGAACTCTGAAGCTAAAAATAACAATCCAGGCTTCACATGATCTTGTACCAAGCGCCAAACCAAAGTTCTATCTGGTATGTTGTTCGAAATGGAGGTCCAAGTTCTTCCTTTGTCAGTACTCTTGTACAAATACGGACTGAAATCTCCATACTTATGATTGTCTAAGGCCACGTACACCGTATTGGCGTCAAACATATCTGCTTTAATATCGTTCACAAAAGCCGTACTCGGTACGCCGGGCAAGCTGCCTACATTTACTTTGCGCCACGATCCTCCGTCATTCTCTGAAATCTGTATTGCACCGTCATCAGTTCCCGCATAGATCAAACCTTTTTGTTTGGGCGATTCTGCTAGTGATGTAATCGTATTGTAATTAGACATGGCAAATACGTCCCAAGCACCATCCCATGATTGTTTTTTTCCCATGATGGGAAGCTCAATGCGGTTCTGGTTCTTCGTCAAATCTCCTGAAATAGCCGTCCAGCTGTCTCCCCGGTTGGTCGATTTCCAAACCCGTTGCGAGGCAAAATAAATGGTTGAAGGCGCATGCGGACTCACCAGTATAGGCGCATCCCAATTAAAACGTTCGGTTTTTTCATCGGCACCTGCTTGTGGCTGGATATCGATTACTTCCCCCGTTTTCATATCAATACGAGACAAGGTTCCTTCTTGACGTTCTGCATAAATGATATCTGGGTTTCCGGGCTCGGTGGCCGGTTGGTGACCATCCCAATTCAATACTACACGCCAATCACTATTTTGAATGCCTTGCATATTGTCTGTTCGCGACGGTCCGCCTTCGGTACTGTTGTCCTGTGTTCCTCCGTATATGTTGTAAAATGGCTTGGCATCATCTACAGCAACCTTGTAAAATTGTGTTACAGGTAAATTTTCAATGTATTTCCAACTTTTGGTCAGATCAAACGATTCGTATAAACCTCCATCGGTACCTACCAAAAGGTAATTGGGGTCATCTCTTTTGAAAGCAATAGCGTGATTGTCACCGTGCTTATTGGCACTGTTCATTCGGTAAAAAGTCTTTCCACCATCTTCGGAAATCTGCATGTTGTTATCCATGAGATACAATCGCCCTTCTTGATGTGGTGAAGCATACAATTCTTGATAGTAATGCGGACCTGTACCTCCTGAAACGGTATTCGACATTTTGGTCCAAGAACTACCGCCATCTTGAGAACGGTACACGCCCCCGGTACGTCGGTCGGTTTCCAATGCAGCATACACTACATCTGGGTTTTGAGGTGAAATGGCTAGTCCAGTTTTTCCTAAGGATGAATTTGGCAATCCTACGGTTAATTCGGTCCACGTTTCTCCGCCATCATCACTGCGGTAGAGTCCGCTCTTAGGGCCACCACCAAGATAGGCCGCAACCGTTCTGTGACGTTGCCACGTAGCCGCATACAATCGATCTGGATTTTGAGGATCCATGACCACATCAGTGACGCCAGTCCACTCATCATCACCAAGCGTTTTGTTCCAGGTAGCACCACCATCGGTAGTTTTATAGAGGCCGCGGTCTCCGCCTTTGCTCCATAACGGACCTTGAGCTGATACCCACACTACGTTGCTGTTTTCTGGATGAACGATGACCCGCGAAATATGTTGTGAATTTTCAAGCCCCATGTTTTTCCACGTAGCGCCGCCGTCCATACTTTTATACACACCGTCTCCGTAACCTACGTGACGGCCACCGCTGTCTTCACCAGAACCCACCCATACAATATTGGGGTTGTTCGGGTCTAGAGTAACGGCTCCTATAGAGTAAGAGGGCTGGTCGTCAAAGATGGGTGTCCACGTGGTTCCGGCATTGGTCGTTTTCCAAACACCGCCTGAGCCCACGGCGACATACCATACATTTTCGTTGTTGGGGTGGATTTCAATATCTGAAATTCTTCCGCTCATAAATGCCGGGCCAATGCTCCTAAATTTAAGTCCGTTGACTACCGAGTCTAAGGTCATGGAAGTGTTTTGTGCATGAGTTTCCATAGGAAAAAGGAAAAAAGCACTTAAAAGTAAGGTCAGTGTAATTCGTAATTTCATAGTATATTTTTTGATGGACATTAAAGTTATCGATTATCGTTGAACTATTCAAAAGAAATAGCGCCAATTCCAGCGTTCCAAAGTCGCTTGTTGTACTCAGGAATTTTATTTTGAATGAGCGCATTTGCTGTACTACGCAAGTCCATCCACTGTTGATACAATTCTGCTTTTCGATTCTTAGCGGCTTCCGTTATCAAAGGAATGCTGCTATCAGATTGGTTTATCAAAAACAGGTATTCGGCCGTAAACTTATTTTCAAAATTCTCTACGTCATCGTAGGCCTGTGAACGTCGCTGCACCATTTTTTCATCCCATGCCTTGATCGCTTCAAGGAGCGCGTTTCCTTCGTCAATAAGCGTTTGATCAGCAGCTGGCTTTTCCTTGAGCGTTTTCAGTACCTGGGAAATATCTTCCCGGGCTTTAGCTAACATATTCACTTTTTGATGCATTTCAGTGACGTTAGATTCTACCGCTTCCATAAACGAATCGTAAGTGTCATATTGATTTTTCGAGATGTTGTATTTCGGATTATCCTGAATCACTATATCTCGACTCAGTGTCTTACCATTTACATTGAATTGAGCGGTATAGGTTCCTGGAATCACAGTATGCCCTCTAAACCCAGCTTCTATATAAACCCCTGGCACACCAGGAACAATATCATGATGCATGTCCCATACAAAACGATTTAGTCCTTTTTTGTTTGGCAATGTTGCTGCTGGAGGGGCTCCACCGCCGTTATGGGGAATATAATTAGCATCCTTTTCTGAAGAGAGGGTAGTAATGGTATTT
>JAWWCH010000183.1:0-4874 GCA_033720575.1 Marinirhabdus sp. | reverse complement strand
TTTCAAAAACCTCACGATTTATTTTTGGCTGGATACCGTTTTCCATTGGAGATGTATTTTACATTTTGATTTCCATTATTGCCCTACGATGGCTCTATTTGAACCTCAGAAGATTGCGAACGGAGCCCGTTCGTTTTTTCGTCGACGTGGCGGCAACCGTATCCTTGGTCTATTTCGTTTTTAATTTACTATGGGGTTTTAATTATTATAGAGTTCCGCTTCACAAGACCCTGGGCTTAGAACGTGAATACACCACAGAGCAGTTGCTTTCAACCACAAAGCGCCTCATTGCGAAGTCGAATGCGCTTCATCGGGAACTAGGGTATTCTGACAGTACAAAAATCGACCTGCCCTATGCGCAGACCGAAATATTTAAAATGAGTGACAACGGCTACAAGAATTTGGAAAAAGAATTTCCGCAGCTCGCCTATGCGCCAAAAAGCATCAAAAAAAGTGGATGGAGCCTGGGGCTCACCTATATGGGGTATAGTGGATATTACAATCCGTTTTCAGGCGAAGCTCAAGTAAATAATTTAATTAAATCGTATAAATTTCCGGTGGTGAGCTGTCACGAACAAGCCCACCAAATCGGCTATGCAGCTGAAAATGAAGCTAATTTTATCGCGACCATGGCTACGCTCAATAATGATGACACATATATCAAATATTCAGGATATATTTTCGCATTACGATATTGCATCAATGAATTGGCCCGCAGAGATATGGCCTTGTACGAGGAACTACTGCCTACAATTAATTTCGGTATTTTAGAAAGCTACCGCGAGATGCGAGAATTCTGGGACAGCTATGAAAATCCGTTTGAAGCATTTTCGAAAGCCTTCTGGGATCAATTCCTTAAAGCGAACAATCAATCTAAAGGAATCATGAGTTACAGCTATATGGTGGCGCTTGTGGTGAATTATTTTGAGGACAAACCATTTTAATCTTCGCCTGTTATTTTCTTAACAACCTGTTAAACCATTCTTAATGCTTTCAAAACAAACTTTAGGGTAGTATCTTCGGAAAGCAAAATTGAAACCACTCACTATGAAAAAAAGACTCCTCTGGATGTTGTGCTTCTTCAGCATCACACTTGCTTCAGGGCAAGAGTATTTTCCTAACAACGAAGGACTTAAAGAACAAAACAATAACTACACGGCCTTTACCAATGCCACCCTCTATATCACTCCTTCAAAGGTGATCAAAAAAGGAACGCTGCTTATCCAAAACGGTAAAGTAGTGGCTTCGGGTAAATCGGTATCCATCCCGAAGAACGCAATTACCATAGATTTGGAGGGCAAGTATATATACCCTTCTTTTATTGATCCTTATACCGATTTTGGCGTAGACAAGCCTAAACGTGCCGAAGGCAGTGGGCGTTCGCCACAGTATGAGGCCTCGAGGGATGGCTTTTATTGGAACGATCATATCATGCCTGAAAATGAAGCGATCTCAAAGTTTAATTATGATAAGAAAAAGGCAGATGAATTCAGAAAGGCTGGATTTGGTGTTTTGAACACTCATATCATGGACGGTATTGCTCGCGGAACAGGCGTGTTGGTAGCGTTAAATGACGATGAAGGTGCCGGTACACGAATCATCAATGACCAGAGCGGTCAGTTTTATTCATTCGATAAGAGTGTAGCAAGTAGACAATCGTATCCTACCTCATTAATGGGTGCCATGGCGCTACTTCGACAAATGTATAGTGACGCGAAGTGGTACGCGGAAGGAAATTCAACCAATAAAGATCGGTCGCTAGAAGCGCTCAATGCAAATAAGGGATTGGTTTCCATTTTTGAAGCAGGAAGCAAAGACAACAACCTACGCGCCGATAAAATTGGAGATGCCTTTGGTGTAAATTACATCATCGTGGGAGGTGGCGACGAATACGAAATGTTAGACGCTATAAAAGCCAGCAACGCACGCTATATCATCCCGATGAATTTTCCAGACGCCTACGATGTTAGCGATCCCTATGCCGAGAAATACCTGAGCGTTGCAGATATGCGCGAATGGAACCAAGCCCCTATGAATCCAAAGTGGCTTTCTGACAATAATGTAGAATTCTCCTTAACTACACACGAACTCAAATCACCTTCAGAATTCAAAGGAAAACTGATGAAGGCGTTCAAATATGGCTACGACGAAACAAAGGCACTCGAAGCCTTAACGACGAAGCCCGCAGCTTTTTTAAATGCCGCCGATAAGATTGGAACTTTAGAGACCGGACGCTATGCGAATTTTCTGATCACTTCCGGACCCATTTTCGATACCGAAACCACCTTGTACGAGAATTGGGTACAGGGCCAAAAAAATGTGATCAACACCAAAGATCAAAAGGACATTCGTGGAAATTATAAAATTTCGGCCGGAGGCAAGACCTATGACGTCAAATTAACCGGTGATGTTGCCAAGTTGAAATCGGAAGTTTCCATTGGTGATACTAAATACCCTTCTAAAATTGAATACAGCGACAATTGGGTAAGCCTAAGTTTTACAGATGAAACAACGAACGAAGTATTTCGTACTACGGGAATCATTCCGAAGAACGAACAAAATTTTTCAGGAAAACTGTTGCTTCCATCTGGTGGAGAACAAAACTTCACAGCCGTGAGACAAGCTGGTACTGCTGAAGAAGAGAAAGATGAAAAGGACGATTCAGAAGAAAAAATAGAAGTCGTACCTATCACCTATCCTAATGTGGGCTACGGTTTTACCACAAAACCAAAACCACAGAATATGCTCTTCCGAAATGCTACGGTATGGACCAGCGAAGATGCAGGTGTTCTTGAAAATACCGACGTTTTGGTTAAAAACGGAAAAATCACGGCCATTGGGAAAAATTTGAGTGCGAGCGGGGCCACGGTCATCGATGCCACCGGAAAGCACCTAACGGCTGGTGTCATTGACGAACATTCACATATCGCCGCATTATCTATCAACGAAGCGGGACACAATTCGTCTGCCGAAGTTTCCATTGAAGATGTAGTAGATCCTGAAGACATCAATATCTACAGAAACTTAGCGGGTGGTGTAACTTCCATTCAGGTGCTGCACGGAAGTGCCAACCCTATTGGGGGTCGCTCGGCAATTTTGAAACTGAAATGGGGCGAAGATGCCGATGGATTGATTTACGATGAGAGTCCGAAGTTTATCAAATTCGCCTTGGGTGAAAACGTTAAGCAAAGTAACTGGCAAAGTTTCAGCAGATTCCCTCAAACAAGAATGGGTGTTGAGCAGGTATATGTGAACTACTTCAACAGAGCCAAAGAATACGATGCAAAGAAAAAGAGTGGTGAAGCGTATCGATATGACGAGGAAATGGAAGTATTAGCTGAAATATTAAATGGTGAACGATTTATTAGCTGCCACAGTTATGTGCAAAGCGAAATCAATATGTTGTTGAAGGTGGCTGAACAATTCGACTTTAGAGTGAACACCTTCACACACATTTTAGAAGGTTACAAAGTTGCCGACAAAATGAAAGAACATGGCGTTGGAGCTTCTACGTTTAGCGATTGGTGGGCGTATAAATATGAAGTGAATGATGCCATTCCCTACAACGCAGCCATTATGGCGAGCCAGGGCTTAACCGTGGCCATTAATAGCGACGATGGTGAAATGTCTAGAAGACTGAACCAAGAAGCTGCCAAAGGAGTAAAATACGGAGGGATGAGCGAGGAAGAAGCTTGGAAGATGGTGACCATCAATCCCGCAAAATTGTTGCACCTTGACGACAGAACAGGAAGTATCAAGGAAGGCAAGGATGCCGACCTAGTGCTTTGGAGCGATCATCCCATGTCGGTTTACGCCAAGGCAGAAAAGACCATCATAGACGGCACCACGTATTTTGATATTGAAAAAGACCAACAAATGCGCCGTCAAATTGATCAAGAACGTAACAAATTAGTGAAACTTATGTTGGACGAAAAGAGCGGTGGCGGAAAAACCCGAGCACCAAAAGGAAAAGACAAAAGAGAATTTCACTGTGAAACCATAAACTAAAACATCATGAAAACATTTATATACAGCATCGTACTTTTGGTTTTTGGGAGCACCCTGCTCGCCCAACAAACCCCAGCACCAGAACAAAAAGGAGCCATTACGATAACTGGAGCAACAGCTCACATAGGTGATGGTACTGTTATTGAAAACAGTGTTATTGTTTTCGAAAATGGCAAGATAACTGCCATCGGAAATACAACAACACCAACGCAAGGAAGAGTCATTAATGCCCAAGGAAAGCATGTGTATCCAGGGTTTATCGCACCGGCCAAATCGCTAGGTCTGGTGGAGGTAAATGCCGTACGTGCCAGTGATGATCAAGATGAGTTGGGACAGTTTATCCCTAATGTTCGCAGTTTGATTGCCTACAACGCAGAGAGCAAAGTAGTTGAAAGTATGCGTCCGAACGGAGTATTGCTCGGCCAAATCGCGCCTCAGGGTGGTGGTATCAGTGGAACTTCTTCCATCGTACAATTTGATGCGTGGAATTGGGAAGATGCGGCCGTTAAGGTAGACGATGGTATACATATGAACTGGCCAAACAGTTTTCGTCGCGGTAGATGGTGGTTGGGCGAAGATCGAGGTTACAAACCCAACAAAGACTACGCAAAACAAATTCAAGAAGGTGTAGACTTTATGCTAAATGCCAAAGCCTACGGAACTGGAGAAACCGGTAAACAACCCAATGAAGCGTATAAGGCCATGCAAGGGGTTTTCGACGGGAGCAAAAAAGTATATGTATATGTAAACGGCGAAAAAGAAATGATAGACGCCGTAACCACCCTAAAAGAAAATGGGGTGAAGCATGTAGTCATCGTTGGTGGATATGAAGCCTATAAAATCATCCCGTTTTTAAAGCTAAACGA
>JAWWCH010000182.1:0-4889 GCA_033720575.1 Marinirhabdus sp. | reverse complement strand
GTAACGGACTCTCACTTTGATTTACTTCTGCTGTAATGATTTGTGCTAAGGCATTGCCTGCAATACTGGAAATGATAGGCGTGAAATCAGGTCCTAGGTTACCATTCAGCTTGATCGATGTATTTAGGTCACCTTCTAAAGCTCTAGCGATGGGAGCCAAGAAGCTCAAGAGATCAAGTTGTTCGAAAGAACTGCTGATGTCTATTTTATTTAGATCAAGATCCATAGCGAAGGTAGGCGTGGCGTTTTTTGTAGATACATTCCCTGAAAGGGCTAGATTTCCGCCAAAGAGGGATGAGGTAACATTTTCTAAACTTGCCGTTTCATTCTGAATGCGAACGCTACCCTTGGCATCATCTAAAGTGATATCGTCATAAATCACCTTGTTCGCCGTAAAATTTAAGGTGGCATCCAAAAAGTCTGGAATCTTGATTCCAGAATTCGTTGCTGCTGTCCTCTGATTACCTGCCGAATTGGAGGTAGGAGGGTTCTCAGTATCTTCCGGAGCGTCTTTAGAACTAAAATCGTTCAGGTTAAAAGTGTTCGATTGTACATTAAAGGTACCTTTAAGATCTTGTTTGGCCATGATCCACGGAATCAAATTTTGAATAGATCCCGTAGCGTCAATATCGGTTTCACCGGTCGTGGCTGTCATTCGGTTCAGGGTGATAGTTCCAGGACTCATACTAATAGCCGCATTACCAATATTGATTGGGTTTTTGAAATTAGTGTCGGTATAGGTAAAATCGCGCAGGGATGCTGTCCCGTTGGTTTTGATGTTCTGATATTGCTCATTCTCTACGGAAGCCATATCGAAATACGTATTAACATCAGCCGTAAAAATACCACGGAGCGGGGGATCGTTTTTAAGCGGAAGTACTTGATCGATATGTGCCAAATTTAGTGTTCCCTTGAGGTCTAAATTAACGATTGCGTTTCCACTCAAATTTCGAATGCTACCGTTTGCCGCGAAAGGCTCGTTGTCTATGGTAAAGGTCAAATTTCCGATAGTGAGGTAGGTGTCTTCTGCTATTCCGGTCTCGTTCACTACATCGGCATTGATGGTAATATTTCTCACCGCTTTGGGCAAATCTGGGTATTTAAAGGAAGCATTGTTACTGCGCACTTTGATATTCATTGTAGGTATACGATCATCGTCAACTACCCCTTTCAGCATGCCGTTTACCGTAAAATCTCCTGTTGTGGTAACTCCATCCAATTCTTGGACGTACGTTTTAGGAATGACGGCTAGAAAATTTTTGAAATCGGATGAGGGAGTCTTAAATGAAAGATCCATTTCGGTATTCTCTTCGTTCACCTGCACAAAACCTTCGAAAGTAAGCGGTAGCTCATTTACTTTCGCTTCATTTTCTAAGAAGGTATATTTCTGATTGGGCAGATCCATTTCAAAGTTCGCATCTAATCCAATACTATTATCATTCAGATATTGGATGTCACCTACTTTCAACGACATCAAGGCAGTTGTGGTAGTTTCAAGATTGGAAATATCCAAGGAAAAATCACCCTTTCCTTCATGGTTTATTTCTTTAAGATCGAAAAAGGTTTCATTGGGAAGGTCAGCATACGTCAGTTTGCTATTCGAAATGGCATATCGTTTCAGATTAAATACAAAGCCCTTTTCTGCAGGCGTAGCATTTTCGTCAACCATGGGCGCATCGCTTTTTACCGCGAGATCGTAATTGGCTCGTCCCAAACTGTCCACTTGAATGTTCACAGTGGTATTTTCGATATCGAGTCCGTCAATGATAATAGGATCGCCACTAGATTTAAACAATTGCGTGATTCCCATGTTCAATTTCACCTGTTCGCCCATGGCTAGGGTATCACCTTCAAAAGGCGCTTTGTTTATTACTTTGAAATTGTGAACCACAACGGCGGCCTTTGGAAAGCTGCGATATAGACTCAGGTCCATAGACTCCCAAGACACTTCTGCATTGAGGTTTTTATTAATGTTCTTCCGTAGCAAATCTTCAAATGTACCCTTGAATAAATAGGGGGCAAAAAATAGCAATAGCAAAAGAATGCCAAGTATAATTCCAGTTATTTTAAGTGCTTTTTTCATGTGTTATATGCCTTTGCGGCAGGTAAATGTTATTGAACTTCTAATTCTTCTCCAACGGCTAACCGAAAACGTCTTCGGAATGCGTATACTGCGAGATACAGTAGTGGGGTGTCTAATGCTGCTACCAGCACCTTGAATAAAAATCCACTCAATAGCAATCCGCCAAACAACGTCCAATCTATTTTCCCAAAGCTACAGAGCAACAGTAGTACCGTGCAGGTGTCTACAAATTGAGAAAGAAAGGTTGAAAAATTGTTCCGCAGCCAAAGGTGGCGTCCTTTGGTTAGGCGCTTCCAAAAGTGAAACAGTTGTATGTCAATGTACTGTGCCAGTAAATACGCCATCATCGAGGCGAAAACTGCAATTGCAGTGGCTCCGAAAACCGTACTGAATAACGTGTCGTTTATAGGGCTCCAAGATGTGGCGGGCACAACGTCTGCCAGATAAACAATGAGCAGCGAAAAGAACGATGCGAAAATACCCGCGGTTACCACTTGGTTTGCCTTCTTTTTCCCATAGATTTCACTGATGATATCTGTAATCAGAAAGGTAACCGGATATGGGAGTATCCCAACCGAAATTTCAAACGTATACACCCCAAAAAAATCCCAGTAGAAAAATTTCTGGAATATCAAATTACTCACTACCAGGGAGGCGATAAACAAGCCGCCCAATATGAGATAGATGCGCTGAGCCAATAAAATATCAGTAACGGTTTGACGCTTCAATAGTTAACTATTTGTCCTGCAAAGATAATGGTCAGTCGTTTTGTTTTCCTTAATTTCGTCTTAAAACAAAATCACACCACAGATTACAAAAAACAACGACATATATCTTGCCTTGGGCAGCAATATGGGGGACCGCTTTGGCTATTTGCAAGCGTGCGTGAATGCCATTTTTGAACAGATTGGAACCATCAGCAAAATCTCTTCGGTATATGAAACTCCTGCTATGGGTTTTGATGGAGACCCTTTTTTGAATTGTGTCCTTTGGGTACAGTCTGAGATTACATTAAAACAACTGTTGAGGCGTACCCAAGCCATTGAGAAAAAGCTGGGAAGACTTCAGAAAACAGAACAAGGGTACACTTCAAGGGTCATTGATATTGATGTGCTTTTCTATAATGATGAAGTTGTTGAAGAAGCTCATTTGCACGTGCCACATCCCCATATGGCTGACCGGAAATTTGTGCTTCAACCGTTGGCTGAGGTAAATGCACAGTTGGAGCATCCTGTGTTAAAACAAAAGGTGATTAAACTTCTAGCGAAGACAAGTGATACCAGTGAACTCAATAAATGGTCAAAATGGTTGCGAAACCCGATACAGGGGTATGATTTGTCGCGCTTCACCTATATCGCAATCGAAGGCAATATTGGCGCCGGAAAAACCAGTTTGGCAACGAAGATTGCCAATGATTTCAATGCAAAGTTGATTTTGGAGCGCTTTAAGGATAACCCTTTCTTGCCGAAATTTTACGAAGACCAACAGCGGTATGCATTTCCGTTGGAAATGTCGTTTTTGGCAGATCGCTATCAGCAGTTGTTAGACGATATCCATCAATTTGATTTGTTCAAAGAATTTGTGGTGGCCGATTATGATGCGTATAAGTCATTGATTTTCGCGCAGGTCACTTTGGCAGAAGAGGAATTCATTTTATACAAAAAGCTCTTCAATATGATGCATAGGGAACTCCGTAATCCCGATTTGTACGTGTATTTGTATCAGAACACCGAGCGTTTGATGGAAAACATCAGAAAGCGTGGTAGAACGTTTGAAACGAGTATTCAACCCGAATACTTGAAGAAGATTAACGAAGGATATCTTTCGTATGTGAAAAACCAGCCGCAAGACCGAGTTAAGATTATTGATATTTCAGACATGGATTTTGTTGAAAATCGGGCAGATTACTTGAACATATTGCAAGCCATAGTGAGGAACTAGGCGAGCGATTTTTGTAGTTCCTGAAGTTTGCAGAAAAAATCCCAGACCACAACACCACAACTTACCGAAATATTTAAGGAGTGTTTGGTGCCGTATTGTGGAATTTCGATGACGGCATCGCTTTGCGAAACTATATGTTGCTGCACGCCTTTTACTTCATTGCCAAAAACTATCGCATAGGTCAGCGCGGGTTGAACTGAGAATTCATTCAATGACACCGCTAATTCGGCTTGTTCAATACTTGCTACAAAAACGCCTTCATGTTGTAATTTCTTCACCACGGCTTCAGTACTTTCAGCATATTCCCAAACTACACTTTCGGTTGCGCCCAAAGCTGTTTTTTGAATGTCCTTGTGAGGAGGTGTGGCGGTAATTCCGCAGAGGTAAATTTTTTCTACCAAAAAGGCATCGGCGGTGCGAAAAACGGAACCAATGTTATTTAGACTTCGAATATTGTCAAGAATGATAATCAATGGTGTTTTGGTTGCCTCTTTAAATGCGTCGGCGTCTAGCCGTTCCAATTCACTATTCTTTAGTTTGCGATACTTCATGCGTCAAAAATACATTCAAAATTGCGGAAACACCAAGGGAAAAAATAAAGGGAGCAAGATAATTCTTTGCTCCCTTTATCGTTGTATTCCTTCCGTGGGCATTATCCCTCGAAGTTCAATGGGTATATTCTCAGCACAAAACTCTTGCACCCCAATACAACAGTACTAATATACTTGAATTAAGTCGCAACACATGACGATTAAGAGGGATTTAACACCATACGCAATACATTTTGACGGGGTGTTGATAATATTGGAAAAATAGCACTAGTTTGGAGGGTTTGAGCACAGCGCAATTCGTTATTTTTATGTTT
>JAWWCH010000181.1:0-4917 GCA_033720575.1 Marinirhabdus sp. | reverse complement strand
TCCTTCAGGACACACCATCGGCCAAAGTGAGTTGCTGTTCAGCAAAATTGAGGACGAACAGATGCAACGGCAATTAGATAAATTAAAAGCCAGTAAAGAAGCCAACGCTTCAGATAAAGCAGCTAGTGCCACTGCCAATATTCCAAAACAAAAAAATATGATTCAATTCGACGATTTCACCAAACTCGATATGCGAGTGGGTACCATTTTAGAAGCCGAAAAAATGCCAAAGACCAAAAAACTTTTAGTGTTAAAAGTAGATACGGGCATTGACGTGCGCACTATTGTTTCGGGGATTGCTGAAAGTTTTACACCCGAAGAAATCGTTGGAAAACAAGTGACGGTTCTGGTAAATCTCGCTCCGAGAGCGCTACGTGGTGTTGAAAGTCAAGGCATGATTCTGATGACCGAAAATGCAGAGGGCAAGTTGGTGTTTGTGAATCCAGATGCTGCTGGGGTTGGTAATGGAGCGACAATTAACTAAATGCTCAAAATAGCAAACCACCCCATCTACAAATACACCCTCCCAGAAGGCCATCGCTTCCCAATGGAGAAATATGAGCTCTTGCCACAGTATCTGCTCGAAAATAACGTCTGTACCCCAGATCATTTTTTTCAACCCGAGAAAGTTGCCGCAGAAATCATAACACGCGTGCATACCAAAGCGTATTACAACCTATTGCTGACCTTGGAGATCGACAAAAAAGAAATCCGGAAAATGGGGTTTCCGCTACGGCAGGAACTTGTTGAAAGAGGACACTATATCATTGACGGCACCATAAAAGGTTGCCATTTCGCCATCGAACATGGGGTGGCTATGAATATCGCTGGAGGCACCCATCATGCGTATGCCGATCATGGTGAGGCATTTTGCCTATTGAACGACCAAGCAGTGGCTGCACAATACCTGTTAGACAACAAGTTGGCAACACAAATACTGATTGTTGATTTGGATGTGCATCAGGGAAATGGAACGGCTTCAATCTTTGCCGAAGAACCACAAGTTTTCACCTTTTCCATGCATGGAGCGGGCAATTACCCCTTCAAAAAAGAGAAAAGTGATCTGGATATTCCGTTAGCAGATGGCACCGAAGATCAAGCTTATCTTGAAACCCTGTATCAAACCCTACCACGACTCATTGAAAAAGTACGTCCCGATTTTGTGTTTTATCTAAGCGGGGTTGATATAGTGTCTACCGATAAGTTGGGCCGGTTGGCGTGTACCCTAGAAGGCTGTCGCAGACGAGACGATTTTGTGCTTCGTACCCTTAAGGAAAAACAAATTCCAGTTCAAATTAGCATGGGTGGGGGCTATTCACCCAATATAGTCGATATCATTACGGCACATGCAAATACCTTTCGCACTGCACAAGCTATCTATTTTTAGAACCTGCCGCTGCGAATGTAATCGCTAGCCTGCGTTAAAATTCAATTAAAAACCCTGTGATTTCACGGTCCTTTTCATATGTTATGATATGGGCAAGAAGAAAAAGGAGAAGTCGGCACTCAAAAAGAAGTGCTGCGACAAATACCTCAAGAAAGGCGAGCACAAACGCTGTAATCGTTGTCCGTGTGATGACATGTCTGCTTATGAGCGCCAGTCCAGGTTTCTGGAAATGGGGCTTACTACCATAAAAAAAGCACCAGAAGCTATATAGCTTCCGGTGCTAAGATACAGCCCTCAATATGGGCTTAAAGTTCTCCTTTCTTATTAAATTAAACGTAGGTTAAAGCAGGCCATTCAATCGGTTCTTCCAACTTTTCGGAACCGCTTGTTTCGGTTCAGGCGTGGCGTCTTCCTTTTTCTGCTTCCGCTTTTGGCGTTCCCGTTTTTTGGTGACACGTTCTAATTCGCCCTCAACAAATTCTACGAATCCGTTGTTCATAGCGAGGTTTCGTGCTTCCTTTAACAGGGCTTCAGCTGCCTCAAAATCTTGCAAATATTCTAGCAACTGGCCTTCGAGTAAGGTGATTACCGCTTTATCAATTCCTTTCACGGTTTTGGCAAAGTCGATTAGCTTTTGCGCTGCTTCAAAATCGTCATTCTGCATGAGCGTTCTTGCAAAATCTGGGTAAATAACCGTGGCACTGATATCGGCCGCCATGGCTTTCTCAAAATAGCCTTTTGCCGTTTCATAATCGTTCAATTGTTCGGCATACACCTTTCCCATCAAGCATAATGCTCTAACGTTTTCAGGCTCATAAGACAAGGCGTATTGCAATGCTTCCACAGCTTTTTCCAAATCCCATGGATAGGCTTCAAGTGCCTTGATCAAGTATAAATTATGTGTATTTGTGTTCATCTTTGTGATCTTTAATTGGTTTTGATTCACCGTGACGAACTATTCAGGTACCTCCAAGCAAAAGGCATAAAAAAATCCGAAACGGTTATGACGCTTCGGATGTTTCATAGAAGAATTGTTTCTACTTATAATCTCGAAGCCATCGATTGTCAATAAAATACGGTGCACATATCAGGTGCGTTTTACGCTGAAATAACATGGCGTTGCTTTTTAAAATGATTAAAACTGTTTTCATGGTGTGGTCCACAATTGCGGTGCAAATATGAGAGGTATAATTTGAATACGCAAGAAATATTTTGATTTATTTTGCTGTATATCAATTAGTTACATTATTTTTAGCATAGCAATTCCCTGTCCGCTTTCTGCAGATATTTGGCCTTGTTTGCAAACTGTTGTCTCTCAGTTGGGTATACATCAATGCCTAAAATGGTGCTCTATTTTTAATATCCGGTTTTATTCATAAAATAATTCCATAAAAAAAGCGCCCAAACTACTGGGCGCTGTATATATTGTAATTTTTGAGTGTATTTAACTCCTAAATATATGCACATAACGCCCTGAATCGCCCAAAAGAATCTTTGATTCCGCGATATTCCCACTGAAAATTTAGCGAGTTGGGTGGTATATGTGTCATTCTTCTTCTCATTATGTTGCAAATATGTAATTTTTATCCCTTTGCCTGCAAATAAAATATACAATTATCTCAAAATCTGGCCTTGGCAATCCATTTTCAATGAATTAAAACAGTACATTTAATATCAAACATTTTGATTTTCTGTGTATTAGGTGTTTATACGTATTGAATGTGTTACATATTATTATTATTCTTGAGCTCCAACCTTTAATAAGAAATTAGTACTTAGAGCTTGGGCATATTACATCTTTGTTTCTAACTAAAAGATTGATTGAAATGACCAAAAAGCTAAAAACCCCAGGGGTCTACATCCAAGAATTAGACGCATTTGGGAACGCTGTTGTCCCAGTACCAACAGCAGTACCCGTTTTTATTGGCTACACAGAACAAACCGAGAAGGATGGAGAAAACTTGGTGCTGCTTCCAAAAAAAATGAATTCTCTAGCAGCATTTAAATATGTATATGAAGAACAAGACGATACTGCACCGCCCCACCCTACTTTTGCGATTAGCACTACCCAACCCCCGCATCTTCCCGATGACATAAGCAAATTCCATTTTGAAAATACAGACTATTACCTTCAGCCTAGCACACCTCAGTTTCGACTTCACAGTGCGGTACGTCATTTTTATTTGAACGGAGGTGGCTCATGTTTCATTGTTAGTGTAGGTATTTGCAATGGAGCAATTGACAAAGCAGATCTAATAGCGGGTATTGATGCCATCGAAACCCTAAGTGAAGCGTCTCTTGTTGTTGTTCCGGATGCCGTTACATTGTCAAGCGGCACTCTGAATGATTCATTAGAAAACCGATATGCCGCAGCCTACGATGTTCAAAATTATGTAATCAACCATTGCGGCACACTTCGAAATCGATTCGCCATTCTGGACATTCCAGGAGGATACTCGGACACGCTAGTACAACTAACTTCCATTGACGCGTTCAGAAATCGGATTCAATCTACCGATCCAAAATATATGGAATATGCGGCAGCCTATTACCCATGGTTGCATACCTCGCTATACAGCTCAAACGATATCTCACCAATCCGCTTCGCAGCCGAATCGCATGCTTTGCTAGCGTCACTATTACAACACGAATTACAGCAAGTACCTTCTAATTTAGACGCAAATGGTGAATTGAAGCCAAACATTAAAAACTCACTGTCGTATTTTTCGAAAACTTCCAACACGGCTATAGATGCCCTAGATCCTACAACCGTGCACGCCACATTAATGTATATGAGTCCGTTGTACAATAGGATCATCGATACACTATTAAAGCAGATTAATCTACTTCCGCCAAGTGCTGCCATGGCTGGTTTATACGGGGTTGTCGACACAAATTATGGGGTTTGGAAGGCCCCCGCGAACATTGGCGTCCAAGGCGTCATAGCTCCAACACTTGCCATTGATACAACTACCCAAGAAGATCTCAATGTTCCTCTAAGTGGAAAAGCAATTTGTGCGATCAGAAGATTTGCGGGAAGGGGAAATTTGGTATGGGGAGCAAGAACTTTAGACGGAAACTCAAATGACTATCGGTATATCAATGTCCGCAGAACAATCATTTTTATTGAACAATCCATTCAAGGAGCGTTGAAAAACTATGTCAATGCTCCGAACAATGCAGCTACTTGGACCAACCTCAAGAGTGTGATTGGTAATTTTTTAACTAGCCTTTGGAAACAGGGTGGCTTAATGGGTTTAAAACCAGATGAAGCATTCTCGGTAGCTGTTGGATTAGGCAGCACGATGACCCATGATGACATTCAGATTGGTATTCTACGTATTTCAGTACACGTTGCGGTATTACGCCCAGCGGAATTTATAGTGTTGATCTTTCAGCAGCAACTACAAACAAACTAGATTAATAAGCAAAAAACATCAAAACCATTATGGCAGGAGAAAATCAAGAAAATACATGGCCCATACCAAAGTTTTATTTTAAGGTAAAATTAGGTTCACAAGACAGTACGG
>JAWWCH010000180.1:0-4933 GCA_033720575.1 Marinirhabdus sp. | reverse complement strand
TTGCATAGTTATGCGAGTGGTGATGTGCCCGTTACACCAACCTTCGTGTATTACTTGATCGGGTTCTTTGTTTTGCTCAGTGCCGCTTCTTATTGGAAATACAGATTGGTGTATCGCACAAAAAAAGGGTAAACGCAAGTCTACCCTTATAAGTTAAGTGTTATTGTGTACTTAATTGTACAGATAATCTGGCTGACTATCAAGTAGTCTGAAATCTTCTTGAATTTGCTCACCGATCTCTAATTTTTCATACAACTCTTTTGTGAGTTCTTCAACGTCAGCTTCCGTGGTTTTTAACTTGCGCGCAATTTTGGAGTTTTCCTTGCCTTCACTAATGTATTGTAGGAGTTTAATTTCGAGTCCGTCTAAGTCGTAATGCATGATCAAATTTTCAAGATAGACTTCTTCCATGAGTTTCACCGCGCTTTGTCGGTTTATGGCTTCTTGTCGTTTTAAGAAGATACGCATTTCAGTCTGTCGCATCTCATGCTCCTCTTTGATGGCACGCATTCTATATACGATGGCATAGGTAAGAATAAGCATTTCTATAAGACCAGCAATCTTAATGTGTGTAGCTTCTGTGGAAAGAAAATTTACTCCAATGTTCTTTAAAACAAAGAAATCTACAGCAAAAAGTAAGGGAATGAATGCAGCAATGGCGTAAAACTTCGCGTAATTCTTTCTACTGAATAAAAAGACACTCGCCCCGAAATAACAAACCAGAACTGAGATAGACACGAAATTTGCAGTGTATGCTATCGTAGTTCCTTCCGCTAGGTAGGCAGCTCCAATCAAAACTCCGCCTATGATTATAAGTGGAGAAGTAATAAACTTCAATTTCGGAAAAAACTCTTCTAATGTTAAGTATTTGGAAGCGAAGAGCGCACTAAAACTCGTGGCAACCCAAAGCAAGAAGGTCTGCATCAAAAATGGCTCTGAAGGCGTTGACATTCCAAATAGGTGATGGATGCCGTCATTATAAAAGAATACGGCGGTCACCCCTGCCAATGCAAGGCAATAAAAAAGAAACAATCGCTCTTCAAAGATAAAGTAACACATTAAATTTACTAGGAGGACCATTAAGGCAAAACCATAATACATTCCTTGTTTAAAAGACGTACGTGCGTTTTCATTGCCCGTTGGAATCACCGCTGCATTATTTTGCAAAATTTCTTCAGAATTCGCTTCCTGGGGCGTTGATTTTTTGTAGGAAAATTCTTCAACAGTGGAAATTTCCTGAGGGTTGTCCGATTTCTTTTTACGAGATTTTTCTGAAAGCTCAGCAGCCTCTCCGTTCATGTTCTTGGAGAATAAATACGGATTGAAACTTGCTGTTAGGGTAGGTGTCTTTTTCTTGGCAACAGCAGTATTTACAATAGATTCTGAGCTATTGGAAGTATTAGATTCCATTGCGAGAATACTCGTTGAGCATGTAAAAATTGCCAATAATAGGCACCACAATGCGGGGTAGGATTGTAGCCTTTTCATAAGTAGGTTTTAGTAATTTGGGTACTCCAATATACGTAAAAAATACATTTCACCTAATAAATGTGCATTTTATCGATGTTTTTGTATTTTTTTAGGAAAATCACATAAATTAAAAACCCCTGTTTTTTTAGGGTTTGAAAAACAGGAGTTTAGGTGCTTTGTGGTAGGCTTTTATTTTTTGCCCACCATATCTTCTGGTTTAACCCATTCGTCAAATTCTTCGGCTGTAAGATATCCAAGATTTACGGCTTCTTCCTTTAAAGTGGTGCCATTCTTGTGTGCTGTATTTGCAATTTCAGCGGCTTTATAATAGCCAATCTTTGTATTTAGTGCTGTAACCAGCATCAATGAATTATTCAACATCTTTTTGATGACTTCCTTGTTCGGTTCAATACCCTGAGCACAATGTTCATCAAATGAAACACAGGCATCGCCAATCAACTGGGCCGATTGCAAGATATTTGCCGCCATTACAGGTTTGAATACATTCAATTCGTAATGTCCTTGCATTCCACCAACACCGATTGCAACATCATTACCCATTACCTGTGCACATACCATGGTTAAGGCTTCGCATTGCGTAGGATTCACTTTTCCGGGCATGATAGAAGAGCCAGGTTCGTTGGCGGGTATGGTGATTTCACCAATTCCACTTCGGGGTCCGCTGGCCAACATCCGAATATCATTCGCAATCTTGTTCAATGAAACGGCCAATTGCTTCAATGCGCCATGTGATTCAACAATAGCATCGTGTGCAGCGAGGGCTTCAAATTTATTTTCTGCCGTGACAAATGGAAGTTCGGTAAAGGTAGCAATATAGTCTGCCACTTTTTCGGCATATCCGTCTGGCGTATTAATTCCCGTTCCTACAGCTGTACCACCCAATGCCAATTCAGACAAGTGGGCTAAGGTGTTTTTTAACGCTCGTAGTCCGTGATCCAACTGTGAGGCATATCCACTAAACTCTTGTCCCAAAGTTAGCGGTGTTGCATCCATTAAGTGTGTACGACCAATTTTTACTACGTCCTTAAAATCTTTTGATTTTTGAACCAAAGTGGCGTGTAATTGAGATACACCAGGAATGGTAACTTCTACGATTTTTTTATAAGCAGCAATGTGCATCCCAGTTGGGAATGTGTCGTTAGAAGATTGACTCTTGTTTACGTCGTCATTGGGCTGTAGCGTTTTGTCACCTTCACCTATGGTTTTTCCGGCAATTTGATGGGCCCGATTGGCAATTACTTCATTCACGTTCATGTTACTCTGTGTTCCACTACCGGTTTGCCAAACTACCAACGGAAATTGGTCGTCGTGCTCCCCTGCTAATATTTCATCACAAACTTGGGAAATCAAATCTCTTTTTTCTTCAGAAAGTACTCCGAGCTCACAATTGGTATGCGCCGCTGCCTTTTTTAAATATGCAAAACCATATACTACTTCAAGGGGCATGGAAGCGGGCGCCCCGATTTTAAAATTATTTCTAGAACGCTCTGTTTGTGCGCCCCAAAGCTTATTGGAAGGTACATGTACCTCACCCATGGTGTCTTTTTCAATTCGGTAATCCATAGTTCTATAATTTTCAATGAAATCTGTGAAAAGCGTTGTCTTGTTTTGAGTCGCAAAGGTACAAAAACCACTTAGGCTACTCAAGGGGCACTCTGTTTAATTACTGTGGATAAATTGGAATCAAATTTTATTTTTTTTAAAAAAAGCGTGTTATCTTTGCGCAACTAAACCACGCATATTATGTTCGAATTTGATCAGTATTTAGGATTTTTAGCATTCTTGACCATCTTAACCATCGGCTTTTGGCTCATGATATTTTTAATTTCATTTATTCCATATTGGATAGGTGGTGCCTTATACGAGAATTGGAAGTTGAAGCGTGAAGCGAAGAAAACAGAATCAGAGGCCTAACAGCCCGTACATATGATAAGCAAAAAGGAACTCAATTCGAGTTCCTTTTTTGTTGGTATCATTCTAATGTTGTGTGGTGACTCAGGTTTTTTCCTCGGTTTTATCCGCCAAAATCGCCTTCATCGTCATCATATCCACCACCTTCACGATCGCCACGTTGCCGTTGTTTCTTTTGGTTGAAACGATAGGTGAAACTCAAATTGAATTGACGTTCTCTCCACTGGAATTCGCTCTCGCTAATAAAACTTGGCGTTTCAGTTCGCGTCATTCGCTTTCTAGAGTTCAGCAAATCACTCACGTTGAATCCGATGGTGGCATTGTCTTCCATGATGTCTTTGCTGAATGCAAGATTAATGCTCAATAATCCTTCGGTTTCAGATTGTGCATCATTTCTAGGCCCTCGGTAAAAAGCTGTGGTCTGCCAATCGATCTTTGAAGGAAGCGTAACTTTTGAACTTCCACGAGCAAACCAACTTGTGTTTTCCGTTCCGTAATCTACATTGTTAAAGACTCCTTCCGTCTTGAAAGCGAAGAAATTGAAGCTACCATTCAATCGTAACCATTTCAACGGATTGTACAACACGCCTGCTTCAAACCCATAGCGTTCGTTGGTGGAAAGGTTAAAAGGAATGGTCCTAATGATAGGTACGCCATTTGGGGTAACTTGCCCGGTATCTTCACTCACACGCTCAAAAGCGTCTGTTTCTCGTTGGTAGTAAACGGAACTCGTTAGGGTAAGTTTAGACCAGCGTCTTAGATATCCTAAGTCAAATGCATTGGCAAAAGCTGGGCGCAGACTTGGGTTTCCTTGAAATACATTCGCTTCACTACTTCTCGATGGAAACGGATTGATGAAATAGCCTCTTGGTCGGTTGATTCTTCGATTGTAACCCAAGGTGATATTTTCGCGTTCGCGGAATTCGTACACGAGGTTCACAGTAGGGAAGAGCCCAGTATAACTATTATCAAAATTCACGTTAAAATCATCATTACTGGTGATATCCTCTCCGGTCACTTTACCTTTCAGTTGGGTGTCTTCCAAGCGCAAGCCCAAAAGAAAAGAGAACTTTCCAAACTTGTTTCCGTATTGGGTATAGAGCGCGTTAACGTTCTCCTCGTAGGTAAAGACATTCGAAAGGCTATCGTTTCGCACAAATGCACCGCCGGCAGTGAGTTGTTCTGTTAGCAGGTAATCGGTCACGGTTTTTTCAAAATTTCCTCGGTATCCAGCTTCAAATTGCGCGTTTTCTCCAATCGGACGCACATAATCGGCTTGAATCAGATATTCGTTTTGATCTTCCTCTTGTGAGATCAATTCGGCTGGTAGCGCTACGTTGGTGGGAAAGGTGTTGAATTCGTCAATAAACGAAACTTGTGTTTCCGAATCATCTTCTGCTTGTAGGTCGACCGTCAGTTTATGTCCGTTATCATCAAAATTATTGACGTAGTTCAGTGAAAACTGTAGGCTCGTGTCTTCTTCGGTTTCGGTTTCTATTCTACTCCGCTCTACGGTAAGTGCATTTGCAGC
>JAWWCH010000179.1:0-4978 GCA_033720575.1 Marinirhabdus sp. | reverse complement strand
TTTTGTATGAATTTGTTTTGGAAGCCTTCCGCGATGGTCGGGTTTCCTTTAAACCGAACTTCACCTTCTACAAGTAGCGAAACGATAGCGGCGTGGTTGTTCAACATCTGGAACTCGCCATCCATTCCGGGTACGGTCACACTTTCTACTTCTCCGCTTACCAATGAAGCTTCTGGGGTTACAATTTCTAAATACATATGTATAGTATTGAGTATTGAGTATTGAGCTATTAGTGCAGTATTTCTCGCAACTAACTTCTCATTTCTCCTTACCGGTTTACGCTTCGGCTAACATTTTCTCTCCAGCCTCGATTGCTTCTTCAATAGAACCTTTCAAGTTGAATGCGGCTTCTGGCAAGTGATCTAACTCACCATCCATGATCATGTTAAAACCTTTGATGGTTTCTTTGATATCAACCAATACTCCTGGGATACCTGTAAACTGTTCTGCTACGTGGAATGGTTGTGATAAGAAACGTTGTACACGTCTAGCTCTACCAACAGCCATTTTATCTTCTTCAGATAATTCTTCCATACCTAAGATGGCGATGATATCTTGTAATTCTTTATAGCGTTGCAATAACTCTTTTACACGTTGTGCACAAGCGTAGTGCTCTGCTCCCAAAATTTCTTTGGTCAAAATACGTGACGTAGAATCTAGTGGGTCTACCGCTGGATAAATACCAAGCTCGGCAATTTTACGAGACAATACTGTAGTTGCATCCAAGTGGGCAAAGGTAGTTGCCGGTGCCGGGTCAGTAAGGTCATCGGCAGGTACGTAAACCGCCTGTACCGATGTAATAGAACCCTTTTTAGTGGATGTAATACGCTCCTGCATGGCACCCATCTCTGTGGCCAATGTAGGTTGGTACCCTACCGCTGAAGGCATACGACCTAAAAGCGCTGATACCTCAGAACCTGCCTGTGTAAAACGGAAGATGTTATCAACGAAGAAAAGTACGTCTTTCCCTTGTCCGTCACCTGCTCCATCACGGAAATATTCAGCAATGGTCAAACCAGAAAGCGCCACACGTGCACGTGCTCCTGGTGGCTCGTTCATCTGTCCGAACACGAAGGTAGCTTTAGACTCTTTCATGGCTTTTTTGTCAACCTTTGAAAGATCCCAACCGCCTTCTTCCATAGAATGTAAGAACTCGTCTCCGTACTTGATAATTCCAGATTCTAACATCTCACGTAACAAGTCATTTCCTTCACGTGTACGCTCTCCTACTCCGGCAAATACTGAAAGTCCACCGTGACCCTTTGCAATGTTGTTAATCAATTCCTGGATCAATACAGTTTTACCAACTCCAGCACCACCGAACAAACCAATCTTACCTCCTTTTGCATACGGCTCAATAAGGTCAATTACCTTAATTCCTGTAAACAAAACTTCAGTAGATGTTGAAAGGTCTTCAAATTTTGGTGCCTCACGGTGAATCGGCAATCCGTTTTCGCCTGTTTTAGGCAAATCACCAATTCCGTCAATTGCATCTCCAATCACGTTGAACAGACGCCCGTACACATCATCACCAATTGGCATTTGGATAGGCGATCCTGTTGCAACAGCATCAACACCACGGCTCAATCCATCGGTAGAGTCCATCGAAATGGTACGTACCGTGTTTTCACCTACGTGAGACTGTACTTCAAGAATCAATTTGTTTCCGTTATTGTTTACTTCAAGACTGTCGTAAATTTTCGGAAGTTCAGCTCCGTTCGCAAACTCAACGTCTACTACTGGGCCAATAATCTGTGCAACTTTTCCTGTAACTTGTGCCATTGTTAACTGTATCTGTTTTAGTTATCTACGGTGGGTTAAACCACCCCTGTTTTTAACGGTGCAAAGATAGTTTTTTCTTGCGTAATAAAACAACGGTTTTTTATTAAAATTTTCCGTGCTAAGATACCGGAATACTAAGGGAATTATTTTAAAGTTTTTGGCGGGCCCCCGCCCCGATAGCTATCGGGGTATCGGGGCCGGGCCTGCCTGTCGGCAGACAGGCTATCCGGGCTACATGGTAGCCGGCTCCTATCCCTGCCCGAAAATACAGAAGGTTACTTTTTTACGATCCGATGTGTAGATTTCCCGTTCACAACTGCCAAGTACATTCCCTGCGACAAACTCGAAATATCGACACTTGCGTTCGTCTTGTCTAACCCATCAAAAGTCAATAGCAATTTACCGGTAACGTCAAAAATTTCTATAGATTCAACTGGTGCATCCTGCATCTGAAACGTAATAGTGCCTGTGGTAGGATTCGGAAACACACGCTCTTCGGTAAAAGCATTGGTAGGTACCGACAAGGGCAGCGTCTCGTCCCTTACAATGAATAATCCTCCATTGTCAGAGAAATTGGTAATCGCAATATTGTTGCTTTCAAAAAACGGATATACATTCCAGGCTCCAGGATCGCCGATGCTCGCACTCGTATTATCGTCTGCGGGCCAAGTGTCAAACACTCCCACTTCTTGCATGTTCATATTGTCTATATCGCTCAAATCGATAACACGTAGACCCGCAGTATATGCTGCCAAGTAGGCTTTATCCCCTTTTACGTACACGTTATGATCCACAGACGGGGTTTCTCCCAAATACTGCATATGCTCCGTCGGATTGTCCAAATCGGTCATATCCATAACAACGAGTCGCAATTCATTTCCGAAGGCAATTTCATCGATCTCATCGGTTATGATAAAATAGCGTTGGTCTTCCGTAAACCAACCTTGGTGGGTGTACGCAACATTACTATAGTCCATGGTAGAAATGGTTTGCGGATTATTCTTATCGGTAACGTCTACAAAAACAACCTCGTTTTCATTGCTTCCGGCATAAATTTCACGGCCCTGGTAGTCTGGGTCTGGCCCAGAATAGGTCACTACCTGCGCATCGTGAGAATAATCGTCTGCACTATGCCCCCCTGCTGCCACGGGATTAATAGGATCTTGGATATTCACAAAATGGGCGCCACCACTGAAGGTATCTGAACCTAAGATATAAGCAAAACCAGTATCTTCATTGATTGCGATGTTATGCGCATCACTAAACCCATTGTACTGGGCGTCTGAAGCAAAGGTTACTGGCGGATTCGTAACATCTCGCAATTTGGTAAGGTCAAACACCTGCATTCCATGCCCGGGAATTTCACTCACGATAAACGCATGGTTTTGGTATACTTTCATGTCGCGCCAATTCCCGAACAAAGCATCCTGCCCGTTAGAAGGCAACTTGCCAAGATAGACCGGGCTTAACGGATTGGTGATATCGATAAAGGCAGTTCCGTTGTTCAGACCCATGATGATGTATTCTCTTCCGCTCTGCGGATCGGTCCAGCCCCAAGAATCGTTACTGGATTGGGCATTAAAAGTGTTTAAAGGCAACTGACTCATCAGCACATATCCCTCGCAAGGAAAGCCTGCGGCCATTCCGTTCTCACATGGAGTTTGCGCAAGAAGAGTGCTGCTGCAAAAAAGGAGTAGTAGTATTTTTTTCATAGTAAAATTTTGAATTCCTCAAATGTAACCAATTTCTCAGCTTTACGTTTCCCTGATGGCATCAGTTTCTAATGCTTTTAGTTAATCAGTAATTTTTCAATCGTCTTTTTATCCTGTTGATGGATTTCGACAAGGTAAAAACCAGCAGCCAAGAAGGAAAGATCAATTTCTTGATCGCTTAAGTGCTGTTGGCTCAAGGTTAACAGGGTGTTACCAGACAAATCGTAAATCTTCACAAGGTCTAACGCATGATTCGTTTTAAAATATAATATTTTATCTGTTGGGTTTGGATAAATTGTTGTCTCAAAGGTTGTAGTGAGGTCATTTATCGCCAAAGGATTCTCAATAATTTCAGTTGTGGCTGTATTCGTGATGATTGGAGGATTGAAATCGAAGAAGATTTTGGCTTGATTTTCCAAAATATCGCCCACCATCAAATTCGGTAAGGATTTTATCTTATACATAATATAACCATCATTGTTCAGATCATTAAATGGCAGGTTAATATCATCAAAAATAAATTCAATTTCATCCGTATTAACAATTCTAGTAACCATGTTATGACTAGAATTAATTGGTATCATGGTTGAAATATCAAATTTATGTATGTCAATTTGATTAGAAACCTTTATGTTAACGGCATTGGCAGTTCCTACATTTTCAAAGCGAATTAGATAATGCACGTATTCTCCTACCTCCTCAACAGCAATACTTCCGCCTTGAATACAGGTAATATCATTAGGGTCAAATGAGTTTACCACAGTTTGACTTAGCAAAATCTCATTGTCTTCAGGCGTTTCATCGGTTTGTATTGAAGTGATAATTCCTGTAAATTCCAAAATTTCTCCTCCAACTAGCGGAAATGTTGGGTCGGTTGGTGTGTTTAAATCCATAACCACTTCGATTCCATCAACTTCAAACGGTTCCAAATCCGTAAAACTCCAAAGCAATTCACCTTGATTTTGTTGGAAAGGTGCTTGAGACGAAGAAACAAAATCCATTACGTCATCATTAAAAAATAACTTGACATCTCCTGATAATGAAGTTGTTCCATTATTCTTAATGAGTACTTCATATATTGATTCAAATCCTGGACGCGCCTCGGTAATTGAAACAAGTATAATTTCTAAGTCGTTAAAATTACCATTAGAGGTGACACAGAAATCCTGAATGATTTCAGAATTATCATTAAAAGGAAAATTAACGTTGATGTCTTGCGGTGTTATATTAAAATATGACTGATGTTCTGGAACAACACTAACGGTATAATTTCCAGCTTGTACAGGAAATACAAACGTACCATCTCCAGCTGTGTATGCAGTAAAAACCGATGCACCCTGTGAGACCTCCATTTTCAGGTTCTCAACACGAACATCATTCAAATCGCATCCATCATTTTCATTATCGTAGGAGACTTCTCCGAGTATCAAATTTGTCGGGCAATCTTCGGTCAAAAACACGGTTTGCTGGGTGGCGTCTTGAAC
>JAWWCH010000178.1:0-5008 GCA_033720575.1 Marinirhabdus sp. | reverse complement strand
AGTGAAAAAGGGGGCTTCAATTGGTGCTAATGCTACAATTATTTGTGGAAACACTATTGGAAAATACGCAATGATCGGTGCCGGTGCCGTAGTGACAAAAGAGGTTCTCGATTATGCCTTGGTCGTAGGCAACCCATCCAGGCAAATTGGTTGGGTAAGTGAATATGGTCATCGACTGAACTTTGATGCGAACAATTTTGCGATTTGCCCAGAAAGTAAGCAGAAATATAATGAAATAGATAATAGAGTAATTAGAATCGAATAGATATATGAAAAACTTTGCCCTCATAGGAGCTGCAGGTTATATCGCACCTCGTCACCTTAAAGCGATTAAAGAAACAGACAATAATTTATTGGCAGCGTTTGATCCAAATGATAGTGTTGGAATATTGGATAGTTATTTTCCAGAATCAGATTTTTTTGTTGAATTTGAACGATTCGATCGTCATATTTCCAAATTACAATTCGAAAAGAATGTGAACCTTGATTATGTGAGTATATGTACTCCAAATTACTTGCATGACTCTCACATCAGGTTTGCCTTGAGGGAAGGTGCGGATGCAATATGTGAAAAACCATTGGTGATGAATCCATGGAATTTGGATGCCTTGGCTAAAATAGAACAAGAGTCTGGAAACCGTATTTGGAATATTTTGCAGTTAAGAGTACACCCTAATATAATTGCCCTTAAAGAAAAAATTGAAAATGGCCCAAAAAATAAAGTTTACGATATTGACCTGACGTATCTAACCTCCCGTGGTAATTGGTATTATACTTCTTGGAAAGGTTCTGAAGAGAAATCTGGAGGCATTGCCACAAATATCGGTGTCCATTTCTACGATATGTTAGGATGGATTTTTGGCAAGGTGAAAGAAAATATTGTTCATGTTCATACACATGATAGAGCTTCTGGATACTTAGAACTCGAACAAGCTCGAGTAAGGTGGTTCTTGTCGATAAATGAAGATGTATTGCCAAATGATATTAAGGCAAAAGGTCAGCGAACGTTTAGATCAATTTCTGTGGAAGGTGAAGAGCTTGAATTTAGTGGCGGTTTTACCGATTTACACACTTTGAGTTACGAAGAGATTTTAAAGGGTAATGGTTTTGGTATAGATGCGGCACGTCAAGCTATAGAAACGGTGTATACCATTCGTAATGCAGAACCGATTGGGCTCAAGGGAGACTACCATCCTTTTGCTCAAAAATCACTATCTAAGCATCCTTTCTCAAGATAAATATGTATCGTATGATAAAGAGTTATGCTGACTATAAGAAGTATCTGAAAGCAGACCTTAGGAGCCAAGGGAAAAGCCTGGGGCTTAAAAGGTTTGTTTTTGATCCTTTGGTGAGATTTACCTTTTTGTTACGATTTAATGAATATCTTTTAAATACTAAAAAACCAGCATTTTTAAGGTTTTTCTGGTTGGTTTGGTTTAAAAGATTGAGTGTGAAACTAAGCTTCAGTATTCCGTTTAATGTTTTTGATGCCGGAGTGGCATTTGTGCATTACGGACAACTAATTATTAATCCAAAGGCACAGATAGGTAAAAACTGTAGAATTCACAACGGTGTGAATCTTGGGGGATATTCTGGAATGGCGAATACGTTTAAAAATGAATCAATTCAACCTACTCGGATAGGGGACAACTGCTACATTGGTCCAGGAGTTAAAATTATTGGAGGGGTTTCCATTGCATCGAATACAGTTATAGGGGCAAATTGTGTTGTATCTAAGTCCTTTGCCGAAGAGAACATAACAATAGCCGGTGTGCCAGGAAAAATATTATCAACATCTGGCTCTGACGGCTTTTTGATTAAGGGAGCAGAATTTGACTAAATGAATACAAGAATCATCATAGATATTGTAATGCTTTCAAGCTTTGGAAAAGAAGAGGGAGGTCGTGAAACTTGGTTACATAATTTTTTGCCAGAACTATTGAAAGATGATACTATTGATAAGGTTCATATTTTTGGATATAGAAATACAAGCCAAAAAGATCACTCCCATCTACTCAAAAAATTAGATCTTTTGGGAAAAGAGAGAGTAGTACCAGTGATCTTAGAAGGGACATCTTCGAGAATTCCAAAATTCGTCCGAATGTTCAGAGCGCTTAGAAAGGAGTTAAAGCAGGCTTCTTATGAGTCTCCTTCACACGTTCTAGCTGTTGGCGGTATGCTGGAAACTACCATGGTTCGCTTTATTACTCGCTATAAAAACGCTATTCGCGTAGTATGGCTAAGAAGCATTTTTACACAGGAGAAAGCCTATAGGATTCCACAATTTCTGATGAAGCCTTTTCAATCGTTGGAAAAGCACAACTTAAACAATACTGCAGATATTATCATAGCCAACGGAGACGATACACATGCTTTTTACTCTAAATACAATACTGGTGTACATGTATTGAAAAACGCAGTAAATGTTGACAAGTGGCAAATGCCACCCGTTGAAGAATCTGATATATTGAACGTAGCTTATATTGGCAGATTAAGTGAAGTAAAAGGTATAGAATCCTATTTTGAACTTGCCCAAAGAATAAAGGCTAGTGAATTTAAGAAAAAGTTTGTCTTTCATGTAGTGGGTCCAGCAAATAATTACCTTAATCAGGCTGAAATGCTTGACAAAGCTAACGTCATTAACTTCCATGGTGCGATAGACAATGACATGTTACCGGCTTTTTTAATGAACGTTCATGTTTGCGTGGCTTTAACATTCGTATCTGAAAAATTGGGCGGGGCTGGTCTATCCAATGCTTTGATTGAACAAATGGCGGCCGAAAAAATCATATTAGCTTGGAAGAACAACGCCTTTAATCAAATCCTTGACAATACATGCGCATATCAGGTAGAACAATACGATGTCGAGGCGTTGACCGATATGCTGATTGAGATTTACGGAAATCAACATTTAGCATTGGCAAAAGCAAAAAAAGCGAAAGAGAAGGTAGCTCCTTTTACTATGGAAGCTCATGTTGAAAAATTCAAAAACATCTTAAAACTTTAGGTTTTAGGGTAATCCAAAAACATGAAAATATTGCACGTCATAAATTCTTTATCTGCTGGAGGTGCAGAAAAACTGGTTAGTGAATTAGCCACTGCTCAAGCGGAAGATGAAGAGGTTTCGCTATTTTCGTTTTCTAACGACCATGATATTTTCCAGGAAAAGATAGGGAAGAGAGTTCGTTTTTTTCCGCACTATGGTGCAGGTTACCTAAGTTTGAAGACCTGGAAAGAGCTGTCACGATTGATAAAACAGAATGACATCATTCACACCCACTTATTTCCCAGTTTCTATATTGTTGCGATTTTAAGTATTTTACATCAGAAAAAGACATTTGTGTATACAGAACACAACACTTACAATAAACGTAGGAAATGTGTTTTTTATCCTATTGAAAGATGGGTGTATTCTCGTTATGCCGCAGTAGTAGCAATAAGCAAGGGTGTTAAAATAGCTTTAGAGAAATGGATAGGAGAAAAGAAGAATGTAAAAATTATCAATAACTTTATTGATTTAGACGCCATTGCGGCTACCCAATTTTCAACAATCCTTCCATCAATAAACTCTAACTCCATCAAGTTAGTAATGGTGGGCAGTTTCTCTGAACAAAAAGATCAGGAAACGTTGTTGAGAACTATGGCTATTTTACCGAGTCAATATGAATTGATCTTGATAGGGGACGGTCCGAAGAGAAAGCGTCTAACCGACTTAGCTTCAGAGTTACAAGTTTCTGATCGAGTTCACTTTCTTGGAATTCGCAAAGATGTAATTGCTATCCTCAAAGGATGCGAATACGGCATATTATCTTCACATTGGGAAGGTTTTGGTATAGTAGCCTTAGAGTATATGGCAGCAGGACTCATAACTCTGGGTTCTGACGTTTCAGGTCTTAATGAAGTAGTTCCTATTGCTAAGAATCTATTCACTGTAGGTGATTTTGAATTTTTGGCTAAAAGAATACAATCAATTCAAAATGATGATGAGATGTATAAGGAAATAATGGCGACACAAAACTTAGCGATCAAAAACTACGACATTTCTACCGCTAAAGCGCGACATTTGAAGTTTTACAGAACTCTGTTGAAAATTAAATAGTCTATGCTGGATATTAGTATTATAGTGCTTGTCGTGGTTTTGGGATTTCTCGCAAAGAATACGTTTGTAGAACATTTTTCAAAACGTGAGAATATCACACTCAATCTTTTATGGATATATCACTTGTCCTTTGCAATTCTGTATTATTTTTATGTTAACAGTACTGGGGGTGATGCAAGAAACTATTGGTTTACAGTAAAAGAAAATACCTCAATTGGTTTTTTAGATTATTTTCAACAAGGCTTCGGAACGTATTCAATGTATGCCATCAATTATTTTCCGAGTGCCGTTTTGGATTTATCGTTTTTAACAGGTTCGATAGCGTATAGTTTGCTGGGCTATTTGGGATTCATCTACTTATTCGTGATTTTTAGGGACAGAATTAAATTTAATTCTAAGTTGTTTGGTATTCAATTGTTCCCAATAATTTTGTTTTTGCCTAATTTACATTTTTGGACGTGCAATGTTGGAAAAGATACGATATTGTTCTTGTGTATTGTCGTGGTGTTTTATGCAATGCAGGCACCTAAAAAACACCTTCTAAAGATAATCCTATCGCTAGTGATAGCATATTTTGTAAGACCACACATTGCCGCATTTTTATTAGTGTCTTTTGGACTAGGACTCATTTTAGATGGGAATCTGAAAATGTATTATAAATTATTGTTCAGTGTGGGGATAATGATCGTTTTTATCGTATTTTTTGATGCCGTAATGGCCTATCTCAGAATTGAAAGTTTCGATTTGGATACGATTTCCAGCTACTCAGAAGATAAAGCAACCAAATTGAGTCGAGACTATACGGGTTCAAGTGTGGATATTTCCAGTTATCCTTATCCCTTGAAAGTATTTACGTTTTTATTTCGCCCGTTATTTTTTGACATTAACGGACCATTGGCCATCGTAGCT
>JAWWCH010000177.1:0-5018 GCA_033720575.1 Marinirhabdus sp. | reverse complement strand
GAAGAGATGGAAGCAGAAGGTGCTGAAGTAAAGGTAAAAGAAGATGATGGTGATGTAAAAATCAAAATGGAAACCGAAGACAAAAAGGTAAAGATCAAAGAAGACGACGGCGATCAGAAAATCAAGATCAAAACCGATAACGACGATAATTAAGCCGTAGTCGAATAATAAAAACTCCTTGCCGATCGCAAGGAGTTTTTTTATGTGTTCAAGTTATTGATTTGCCCTTTCAGCTCTTCCATAGACTGTTGCAACTGTTTCAATAATGTACTTTCGGAAGGTTCATCCAAACCAAAGGTGAGTTTGCTGTTTACCATCCACAATTCTTGGATATTGTTTACTTGAACCTCTAGCGGAAGATATTCGGGATTTAACGAAATGAGGCGGACTTTATCCGGTGAATTTCTCACTTTCTGCAATTTCTTTACCAGCACTGAATCATGCATCACTACGATGTAAATCTTACTGTCGCTGGCCTCAGCAACGCTTGGGACGGCTTTTCCCAACACCCACTCATTGGGCCTGATATTTGGCAACATACTATCGCCTTCCACCTGAAATCCACGATAGGTAGCATTTCTATATTCTGGTAACGGAATGTTGAAGGCAGGCAAGGTTTCATACCAAGAAACATCTTGGATATTGTGAGGGTATCCTGCTGCCGCCTTTTGATTGACCAACAAAATGGTATCGTTTTCCTGCTGGTCAATAGATACGACTTTCGGACTCACATTTCCACCCGAAATGTCCACATATTGGGTAAAGCTTTTGCCGAACAACCACAATGGATTGATATTGAATTGACGCAACAACTCCATAACTACCTTACCTGAAATTTTTGTCTTGCCGCGTTCAATATCTGCTGTTGTGGCACCAATATCGAGCAACTCAGCAAACGACTGCTGGGTATGGTGCTGCTCTTCACGGATCTTCTTAAACCGTTTCGCTTCAATAGATAATTTTGTTTCCATATTCGAAGATAATACAATTTGGATATATTCCAAATTAATCGATGGAATATTTCCTTTTTAGTGGATTATTTCCATATTTTTGTCCATATTCCAATTGCTATGGATTTTGAAAGAATCAAAGAAAAATTAAATATTCTTGCAGATGCCGCGAAGTATGATGTCTCCTGTTCTTCTAGTGGCAGCAAAAGAAAAAACACCAACAAAGGCCTAGGAGATAGCTCCGGGATGGGCATTTGTCACTCCTACACAGAAGATGGCCGGTGTGTTTCATTGCTCAAGATTTTATTGACAAACCACTGCATTTTTGACTGTGCCTACTGTGTTACCAGAAAGAGTAACGACATCAAGCGCGCCGCCTTTAAAGTGCAAGAAGTAGTAGATCTTACCATTGCGTTTTATCGTAGAAATTACATCGAAGGCCTGTTTTTGAGCAGCGGCATTTTTAAGAGTGCCGATGCTACCATGGAACGATTGGTATTGGTTGCCAAAAAATTACGGGAAGAAGAAAATTTTAATGGGTACATCCACCTGAAATCGATTCCTGGAGCAAGTGATGAACTCATGCGAGAAGCGGGTCTGTATGCAGATCGGTTGTCGGTGAATATTGAAATTCCCTCAGAACAGGGCCTAAAATTGCTCGCTCCCGATAAAAAGAGAGAAGACTTTATAAAACCAATGGAAAAGGTCAAAAATGAAATCATCCAATATAAAGAAGACCGAAAACTCATAAAAAGCACCCCTATCTATGCTCCAGCAGGTCAAAGCACGCAAATGATCATCGGGGCGAGCGGAGAAACCGATGCCGAGATCATGTACCATTCGGCATTTTTCTATAAAAAGTATAATATGAAGCGCGTGTACTATTCAGGCTACATCCCGATAAGCTATGATGAACGTCTTCCTGCGATAGGAACCGAAGTGCCCATGCTTCGTGAAAATAGATTATACCAAACCGACTGGCTCATGCGATTTTACGGTTTTGACGTCCGTGAATTGCTCAATAAGGACCATCCCAATTTAGATAGCGATATTGACCCAAAGCTGAGTTGGGCGTTGCGCAACCTGCACCTATTTCCTATCGATGTGAATACTGCAGATAGATCACAATTAGCCAGAATACCCGGTGTGGGCATGAAATCGGTCTATAAAATCGTTCAGGCTAGAAGATATAGACAATTGAATGTTGAGCATTTAAAAGCCATGGGGATTGCCATGAACCGAGCAAAATACTTTATGGTCTGTAGCGGAAAAAGTATTGACTTTAAAGACCGAACAGCAGCTCAGATCAAACAATTAATTCTCTCCAATTCCAACAGCAAATTTTCGAGTGCCTACAGTCAGCAGTTAAACCTCTTCACTTCAGAACAAACTCCTATAGTGGCATGATCAAGATTAAAGTGTATGACGGAAGTTTTGAGGGTTTCTTAACCACTGTTTTTGAAATTTTTGAAGAAAAAATATTAGAGGTTCAAATCCAAAACCAGCTTCACGCATCTCCGAATTTTTTCGATAGTACCGAGATGGTACATACCAATCGTCAAATTGCTGATAGGGTGTGGAAAGGGTTATCCAAATACTGTTCTAAAAAAGGAAAATCACATATCTACAGAGCGTTCTTGAGCGAACAGGGCGGTACCGAAAATATTTTGTTGCATTATATCAAACGTTGTATTGACGAGCGGAAATGCATTTTACAGGATTATGCCGACCCACAAATTCTGAAATTAGCCCAACGGGTGAAAAAGGTAGGTCGCGAAAAACATCGGATGGATGCGTTTGTCAGATTCAAAGAAACCAAAGATGGTGTGTATTTCGCTGTGATAGAACCTGATTTTAACGTATTGCCCTTGATCATCCCACATTTCAAGAGCCGGTATGCCGATCAGCAATGGATTATTTATGACATGCGAAGAAACTACGGTGTGCATTATAACTTGGAGGATGTCACCCAAATAACCCTAGACCGTACACCTCAAATCACAACGAATCCTTCCTTTTTTTCTTCCGAAGAAAAATCTTTTGAACTGCTCTGGAGGAACTACTTCAAAAGCACCAATATCGCTTCACGAAAAAACCATACGTTACATCAGCAACATGTTCCCAAACGATATTGGAAATATTTAAGCGAAAAAATCCCAGATTGAAAAAATACTTCTAATTTTATCGCATAAATTTATACCTTATATCCAACCATTATGAAACAATCTATTTTTATCTGTGCCGCCTTGGCACTTACACTCTCCACGCTTTCTTGTCGTGAAACTACAGGAGAAAAAGCCGAAGAAGCACTTGAAGCCGCAGCTGAAGACACCGAGAGAAACCTAGAAGCAGCAGGGAATGCAATAGAAGATGCAGCCGAAGAAACTGGGGAGGCTCTTGAAAATGCAGGCGAACAAATTGAAGAAGCAGCAAACAATTCTGCACAAGAATTAAAGGAAGAAGTTGAGGGTACAGACGACCTGAACGGGGATGACGATAACTAAACTTTAACAACTTTATGCCTCAGATTGTGTATCTTGCCTAATATTAACCAATAAATACTATCAAACATGAAAAAATTATTTTTATCCTTTGCTGCACTTGCCCTTGTTTTTTCTATCTACTCTTGTAGAGAAACTACAGAAGAAAAAGCAGAAGATGCTGTAGAAGCAGCAGCTCAAGACGCTGAAGACAATATGGAAGCAGCAGGTGATGCTGTTGAAGATGCAGCCAACGATGCTGAACAAGAGATTGAAGAAGAAATCAATGAAACTGACGATGTAAACGGTGATGATGACATGTAGTTGAAACCAACTTCAGTTAAAATCAATAAAAAGCCTGTTCGTTTGAACAGGCTTTTTATTTGAACTTAGATCACCAATATTTTCAAATCGAACACCGCTTTTATTGTGTTCGCATTATACCAAATCAGAATCGGTCATACCCTCACGCTTTCTATATAAAACAGCCTGCTATTGATGTCTTAATTTTGTTAAATAAAAAGTCAAAACCCAATATTTTATCGACGAAAAGATAAATATAACCGACAAAAGTACATAAAACTTAGTGTTTCAACACTATAGGATTTTTAGAAACATCCCCCTATCATTGTATAGAAATTAACTCAAAAACCTATCTTATGAAAAAACTAATGTTTATTTTAGCACTGCTTGCTTTCGCAACAAGTTGTACTCCGGAAGACCAAGCCACAAATGATCAACAAATTGACAAAGCAGACTACCAAATACCACCAAACGGATAAAAGAAACTTAAGCATCCTTTTTGGGGTGTTGCTTTCAATTGTATTGATGGCAACACCCTTTTTATTTTACCTCTATAAATTTGCCCCAAGAGACAGTCAAAGCTGGGACACCATTTTTGGCACTATTGAAGCAGGTGGTTTCAACAGCGTACAAGTGTACATGCACGCTCTGGTCACCAAACTGACCTTCGTCATTCTCACAGCGATTTGGTTCTTGACATCAAGAAATTGGTGGAAATTTGCCATTTTGATCCCGCTGACCATGTTCCTCTTCCAACTTTCGGGAGTTATTAACTACAAGATATCGTATATCGATGAATTTGATTTTTGGTATTCGCTACCCGTCATCCTTCCAGTAATATTGTTATTGGTATTTATTTCATACAGGATCAGCAAGCGCAACGCTATCGCAGAACAACTACATCAAGAAGCTTCTGAAGAAGTGAAGAAATTGATGAGTGACGATTTGTAGGAACCCATCTAAGATCAACAAAACGCCATTATTTTTACAAGAAGAGTTGTCTTCACATTAGTGCCATTTGGGCGTTCTCCCGATAGCCATCGGGGTCAGGCCTGTCTGCCGGCAGACGGGCTTTCGGCTGTATTCCACAGGTCCATTGTGGAGATGCCGCCTCAATCCCTAACGCAGCCGCTTCGCAGATTCACTTTTTTCACACTCCCCTTAGAAACAAATATCTCAAAAGCACCAAAAGATCCTTCACGGGAATTGCTCACGTTGTTCGCGAGTCCCGTCGCAACATGCTGAGAACAAAAGCTACAACCGCTGCGCTGTTGTGTTTTTTATT
>JAWWCH010000176.1:0-5045 GCA_033720575.1 Marinirhabdus sp. | reverse complement strand
TTATAAATCGAGCCCCATATTTTTTTTCAAAACCCTTCTCTTTCAAAGCATCTATCAGACCAACCTCTTCAAAATGATGCATGCAACGAGGCAATAAGCTTTCACCAATAACAAATCTTGGAAATTTACTTTTTTCGACGACTTTGATCTCAAATCCTTGCTGGTGAAGATATCCTGCTGCTACACAACCGGATGGTCCTGCGCCAATAATCAGTACATCAATTTTGGTAGAATTCATATTTTGACACCCGCTTTTATATTGTTACTTTGCAAGTCAAATTAACTAATTCGAATTAGTTAAACTACAAATTTCTAACAAAAAAGGACATAGACAGAAATGATCGAACTGAAGGGGACATTAGGGATTGATGATTTTAAAAGAATCGTGATCAATGGGGAGGATGTCGCGGTTTCTGAAGAAACCCTGAAAAAAGTTTCTGATAGTTTTACGTTTTTGAAGGACTTTTCACAAAACAAGATCATATATGGGGTCAATACAGGTTTTGGTCCGATGGCGCAATATAAAATTAAAGACGACCAGCGGATTGCCCTTCAATATAATTTAATCAGAAGCCATGCGTCAGGGAGTGGTAAACCCATTGCACAGCAGTTTGTCAAGGCTTCATTGTTGGCACGCCTAAATACCTTGAGTCTCGGCTGTAGCGGGATACATCCCTCAGCAGTCACATTGATGGCAAAAATGATCAATGCAGATATTCTACCAGTGATCTATGAACATGGTGGCGTAGGCGCAAGTGGCGATTTAGTGCAATTGGCGCACGTCGCACTCGCCTTGATTGGAGAAGGCGAAGTGTACCACCGCGGCGCCATAGTTTCGGCGGAAGAAGCTTTCAAAAAAGAAAATCTCACTCCGATTTCGATTGCGTTACGTGAGGGTTTGGCACTCATGAATGGGACTTCGGTTATGAGCGGCATCGGTATGGTAAATGTGATGCATGCCCGACAACTTTTAAAGCATGCTGTTTCAGCTTCCGCAGCAATCAATGAAATTGTAAAGGCCTATGATGATCATTTGTCTTCGGCCTTGAATCAATCTAAAATGCACAAAGGCCAACGTGAAATAGCAGCCCAAATGCGCGATCATTTAAGTGATAGCAAGCTCACTAGGAAACGCGAGCACCATTTGTACAACGGCGTCGAAGAAAGTGACGTATTCCATGAAAAAATACAAGAGTATTATTCGTTGCGATGTGTGCCTCAAATATTGGGTCCGGTGTTGGATACGCTAAACACCGTAGAGAAAATTTTAGTGGAAGAAGTGAATTCGGCCAACGATAATCCAATCATCGATTTGGCATCCCAGCAAGTATATCACGGCGGTAATTTCCACGGTGATTATGTTTCATTGGAAATGGACAAATTGAAAATAGTAGTTACCAAACTCGGAATGCTTGCAGAACGGCAATTAAATTATCTGTTGAATTCCAAGTTGAATGACATTTTACCCCCTTTCGTGAATTTAGGGAAGCTCGGACTCAATTTCGGGATGCAAGGAGCGCAATTCACGGCAACGTCTACCACCGCCGAAAACCAAATGCTGAGCAACCCGATGTACGTTCACAGTATTCCAAATAACAACGACAATCAAGACATTGTGAGTATGGGTGCAAATGCTGCGCTAATTACCAGCAAAGTCATAGAAAATACCTTCCAGATTTTGGCCGTTGAAATGCTTACCATTGTTCAGGCCATTGAATATTTAGAAGTTCAGGATAGTGTGTCTTCAAAAACCAAGAAAATATATGAAGACATTCGGAAAATTGTGCCGAGTTTTACCGAAGATAGGGTGCTGTATCCGAAATTAGAAGCGATTAAAACCTACTTACAATATATCGAATAGTCTTATGAAAACAGCATTGGTCACAGGCGGCTCACGGGGTATTGGAAAAGCAATCTCCATCGCTCTGGCAAAAGATTTGGGATATCACATTTTAATCAATTACCTCGACAATAAAAGGGCCGCGGAAGATACCATGCAACTGGTTGAAGCCGATGGTGGCTCTGCCGAACTCCTACAATTTGATGTGGGAAATGCTGAACGATCTAGAGAGGCTATAGCCTCTTGGCAAAAGGACAATAACGATAAGACAATAGAGGTGCTGGTCAATAACGCAGGTATCAAGCGTGATGGTCTTTTTATGTGGACCAAGTTAGAAGATTGGAAAGCGGTAGTAGATACCAATCTTAATGGCTTTTTTAACACTACCCAAGCTGTTTTACAACCTATGCTGTTGCAACGCTACGGAAGAATTATCAATGTAGTGTCATTATCTGGACTCAAGGGTACCGCCGGCCAGGTAAATTATGCTGCCGCCAAAGGTGCTGTGGTTGCTGCCACAAAATCCTTGTCTCATGAAGTGGCGAAACGCAAAGTTACGGTTAACGCTGTGGCGCCAGGGTTTATTGAAACCGATATGACGGCTGACCTCGATACGAATGAATTGAAAAAGATGATTCCTTGCCAGCGTTTTGGTACTGCTGAAGAAGTAGCGCATGTAGTTAGCTTTCTTGCTTCAGAAAAAGCGGGCTATATCACGGGGGAAGTCATCAATATCAACGGCGGAATCTACAGTTAATAGCCGAATTTCACGTAAATTTGCCACTCGAAGAACGACCTACCGATTTGGCAATAAAAGTACATGAACAGACTGATAACGAAAATACTTGGACCGGGCAGTCCAGGGGCTCGGTGTTTGGTTTCAAGGTATTTGTGTTTTTCATAAAACATTTTGGAGTGCGTACAGCCTACAATCTCATGCATTTGCCCATTCCTTATTTCTATATGTTTTCAAGGCGAAATGTTCGCGGATTGAGTTACTTTTTCCGAAAGCGATTAAAATATTCTTGGTTTAAGAGTAGTGTTAGCATTTATAAGACCTACTATAACTTCGGTCAAACACTGGTAGACAAGATTGCCATTCCGATGGGCAAGGAAGACCAATACACCTATGAATTTGATGGTGAAGAACACATCACCAATATGTTGAATCTAGGCAAGGGCGGTATTTTAATCAGTGCCCATGTGGGAAATTTTGAGCTGGCACAATATTTTTTCAAACAACGAAATTTTGATACCGAAATAAGCATTGTAATCACAGATCAGGATCATGAAGATATTAAAGCCTACTTGGGGCAGTTCACAAAACGAGAACAAGTCAATTTTATCGTAGTGAAGGAAGATTTATCTCACATTTTTGAGATGAATGCCGCTCTAGCACAGAACCGGGTGGTCTGTATTTCTGGCGATCGGTTTTTAAAGAACGCAAAAACCCTTGAAGCAGAATTGCTAGGGAAAAAGGCAAAATTCCCTGTTGGCCCGTTTCAAATAGCGACCCGGTTACAGGTACCCGTTTTATTTGTGTATGTTATGCGTGAACCCAATCGGCATTACCACTTATACGCCAGAAAAGTGGCTATAGAACGCCGTGACGCTCAAGACTTGCTCAATAAGTTTGCGGGACATCTGGAATTGGTCATAAAAAAATATCCGCTACAATGGTTCAATTTTTACGACTTTTGGGACGAATTGAAATAGTATGAAGCAACGCATCGATTTACCTATACATGACCCACAGATCATAGCCCAGCTTATTCCGCATAGGGCACCTATGGTATTGGTAGATGGCCTCATGGCATTCGATGAAATTTCAGCTGTGACCAGTTTCAAAGTGGCAGAAGATCATATTGCGACAATACGTGGCGCCATATCTGAAACGGGCCTGCTCGAGCATATGGCACAAAGTGTAGCCGTACATACGGGTTATAAGGGGTTTTCAGAGGGCAAAACGCCAAGGATAGGGTATGTGGGTGCTATAAAAACTGCAGAAATCAAACATTTGCCCACAGTAGGTGAAACGATTATGACTGAAGTGACCATAACCTATAGTGCCATGGAAATGACCATGGTAACTGTTGTATCTAAAGTAGAAGAATTGGTAATTGCTTCAGCAGAAATGAGTACCATGCTTAAACCGTTAGATACATGAGACAACCGATTTTTATAATGGGCTCGGGTCTGGTTACGCCATTCGGGTTGGGTATTGCTGAGAATTTCGGTCGAATTGAAACAGGAGCTTCTGCTATTGCTAGCTATGCTAACGATGACATTTCCTCATCACCATATTATGCTGCACGAATAGCCGACCATATTATCGATGAACCTTTTGCAAAGATGGCTTCTGGTGCTGCTTTTACAAAACTTGAAAAAATGATGATTTTGGCCATTTCTCAGTCGCTATCCCAAGTGGAGCAAGAGATTGGTAAAAGAACAGCCTTAATCGTGGCTACAACCAAAGGAAATATCGATGTTTTGGAAGATCATAATGACTTCCCTTCTGAGCGTGCCTATTTGTCGACTATGGCAGAAGTAGTTGCCAATCACTTCGGAATTTCAACGACACCAGTTGTGGTATCTAATGCATGTGTTTCAGGAGTCCTAGCAGTGGCCGTTGCCAAAAAAATACTAGAGTCAGAGCGCTATGATAATGCCATTGTTGTGGCAGGCGATTTGGTTTCACGCTTCACCCTCACCGGATTTCAATCGTTTCAAGCCTTGAGTGATGCACCTTGCACCCCTTATTCATTAAACAGAACTGGTATATCGCTTGGAGAAGGAGCAGCGGCTACTTTCATAACCAAACAACAGCCCAAGAATAATGCTATTGAAATTCTCAGCGATGCTACCACAAACGATGCAAATCATATTTCAGGACCATCAAGAACGGGCGAAGGCCTCTATCAAAGTGTTCAGAAAGCGCTCGCAGAGGGAGAGCTACTGCCTTCAGATATTGACTTTATCTCGGCACATGGTACAGCAACCCTCTATAATGATGAGATGGAAGCTATCGCTTTCCATAGAGCGCAATTGCAACAGGTTCCCTTGCACAGTTTAAAAGGTGTTTATGGCCACACACTCGGAGCTGCCGGTTTAATTGAGACCGTGCTTGGAATGGAAATGATGGTGCAGAATAAGGCATTGCCCACGGTAGGTTTTGGGGTACTGGGGGTGTCGAAATCACTTCATA
>JAWWCH010000175.1:0-5048 GCA_033720575.1 Marinirhabdus sp. | reverse complement strand
TTTGTAAAGAGCAGGGCGCCGATGTGGTGTATACTGATTTTATTTCTTCGGAAGGATTGATTCGCGAGGCCGCCAAACGTGTTATGAAGTTGGATATCTATGAGAAGGAACGCCCGGTTGGGATTCAGATTTTTGGTGCCAACCTAGAATCGATGCTCCAAAGTGTGGAGATTGTGGAGGCCAGCGGTCCTGACATTATCGACATCAATTTTGGTTGCCCGGTGAAAAAAGTGGTGAGCAAAGGGGCAGGCGCAGGAATTTTGAAAGATATCGATTTAATGGTTTCGCTTACCGAAGCCATGGTAAAACACACCAAATTGCCGATTACCGTAAAAACGAGATTAGGATGGGATCATGATTCCATTAAAATCGTTGAAGTAGCCGAGCGACTCCAAGACGTGGGCTGCAAGGCCATAGCCATTCATGGTAGAACCCGAGCGCAGATGTATAAGGGTGATGCCGATTGGGCGCCGATTTCCGAAGTAAAAAACAACCCCAGAATGCACATTCCCGTTTTCGGGAATGGCGATGTAAATACGCCAGAACGCGCGGTTGAAATGCGCGATAAGTACGGCTTGGATGGTGCCATGATAGGCCGTGCCAGCATTGGTTATCCTTGGTTTTTTAAGGAAGTAAAGCATTTTATTGAAACGGGCACCCACTGCAAACCCCCAAACATGGAAGAACGGGTAGAAGCGGCGAGAAGGCATCTTCAAATGGCAATCGATTGGAAAGGGGAGAAACTAGGTGTTTTTGAAACCAGAAGACATTATACCAATTATTTCCGAGGCATTCCGCATTTTAAGGAATATCGCATGAAAATGGTCACCAGCGATGATAGTGCCGATGTGTTTGCTGCTTTTGATGAGGTCTTGGAGAAATTCGGAGATTTCGAATTTGCAAATTAGAGTATTACTTCAGCTGTATTGCATCATGCATACGTCTAATCCAACAACTTTTCACCCACTCTACTTGCTGCAATCTTCGAAGCAATGAGTCCGAGTACACTGAGGGTGACAAATACGATAATGATGTTGATGAATTTTAATTTAACCGGATACGGTAGAGAAGCCGTAATGTAAACCAAATTGAATTGCAGCTGTGCCCAGACCACAAGAACCCCCAAGGTAATTCCTAAGGCACCACCTAATACGGTCATCAAAGCTCCTTGAAGGAAGAAAACACGTCTGATCTCTTTGATAGTTGCACCAAGATTATACAGGGTTTTAATATTTTTACGCTTATCTAAGATCATCATGATAATGGAACCTATGACATTGAACAATGCAATGATCAACACCAACGTAAAGATGAGATAGACGGCTACGTTTTCGGTGTTCAGCATTTTATATAAGGCGTCATTTTGTTGAATACGATTTTTGATCACCACTGGTTCTTCTTTAAAAACAGCAGCTAATGCATCCCGCACTTCGTCTTCATCAGTGTCTGGCGCCAACTTTAACGAAATTGACGAAACTTTTGCGCTGTCTAGTTGCAACAGATCTCTAGCATACTCCAAATCTGTAAAGACATATTTTCCATTCACATCTTCATTGACGTCATAGATTCCAGAAGCGATAAAATCTTTTTTGTTGAACGCACTCGCCAAGTCGGTCACCAAAATTTGCCCAGTTCCAGGTTTGGGCACCAACATTTCAGGAAGGCTTGAGAAATCCATTGTTCCCAATGATAATTTATGGGCAATGTTATATCCAATCACGGCTTCTTGTTGACCCTCAACCAACCAGCGACCTAGAAACAAAATACTGTCAATCACGGTAACATCACCGTAATGAGAGTCTACGCCTTTGATGTAGGCAATGTGATTTTTGTTTTGGAACTGCAAAAAGATACGTTCCTCGACAACCTTAGAATAGGCTGATACACCGGCTACCTGCTTCAGGCTCTCTTCAATGGCAGCGTCTAGTGTTATGGTTTTACCACTTTCGGGTTCTATTTTTAAATCGCTATCAAAAACATTGGTGAATTGCAGGCTAAAGTCTTTTAATCCTGAAAACCCTGAGAGTACAATGAAAAGCGCCATTGCGCCTACCACGATACCAATGGCCGCAATAGAGGTAATGATGTTGATCGCATTGTTGCTGCTCTTTGAAAACAGATACCGCTTAGCGATGTAGAGCGGGAAATTCAAGTTTTATTTCTTTTTGCGTTTTGGAAGTTGTTCAGGATTTTCGATAGGGTTATCGGTTCCTTTCACCGCTTTTTCAATACCTTCGATATAGTCCAAGGAATCGTCATTGAAAAATAATAGATCTGGCATTTTCCGCAATTGATTCTTTGTAAGCTTCGCAATTTGATGTTTGATCTTGGGGGTTGTAGCTTTGATTTCTTCCAATAGTGGCAATGCTTTTTCCGAAGGAAAAATACTCAAATACACTTTGGCAATCGAGAGATCTGTGGTTACCGCTACCTTAGAGACGGCCACAATAATACCCAGTTGCCCCGCTTCTCGTAGCATTTCTTGAATGACATTCGCGATGTCATTTTGCAGCACTCCCGCGATCTTCTTCTGTCTGTTACTTTCTATCATACTGCAAAAATAGCACAATAAGATTTGTTATTTTTGAATTTGACTTACTATTAAGATGATGAACAAAATAGAACATATTGGCATTGCGGTTAAAGACATTGCCGCGGCTAATGAAATATACACCAAATTGTTGGGGTATGCGCCTTATAAATCTGAAGGCGTGGCAAGCGAAGGGGTAGAGACTTCCTTTTTTATGTGTGGCGAGAGCAAGGTTGAATTGTTGCAAGCCACCCATGGGGATAGTCCGATTGCAAAATTCATAGAAAAAAGAGGAGAAGGCATCCATCACGTGGCTTTTTCCGTAGCTAATATCGAAGCTGAAATGAAACGCTTGGAAGGCGAAGGATTTGTATTGTTGAATGAAAAACCAAAACGTGGTGCCGACAATAAATGGGTGGCATTTTTACACCCGAAGAGTAGTAATGGGGTTCTTGTTGAATTGTGCCAAGATATAGAAAGCTAAGTGGTAACACTTATTTTGCTATAAAAAGTTTGCGTAACTAATAAAGTTTTTATCTTTGCAAACTGTTGTAAAGCTTGATACCGTCGGTATTTTAGGTTGATTGCAATATTGGTCCCATAGCTCAGTTGGTTAGAGCACCTGACTCATAATCAGGTGGTCCTTGGTTCGAGCCCAAGTGGGACCACATTTTTTGAAATAGTGAAATTGGTTTTGACGGCGATATCCGTTACCAGCGCAAGCGAGAAACCTGTGCTGAACCAGTCGATTTGTGTGCAAGTGGTGTACCGGTTTTATTATGGTATGCGACTACAATTTTTTGTTGAATTAACAGTTATGTAGTTTGAAATTAAGTTAATAACTTTCCGATAATGTTGAAAAATATTGCTTGTTTCGAAAATTTCATTACATTTAGACCCGAAATATGCGACCCCAAATCGTAAAAATATACACCACGGTACTTAGCTTATTTGCAAGTACCTTTTTATTCGCGGCCACGTCACAGGGTCCTAGCGAACCTCCTCCGCCTACGATGGATCGAACCACGGGTCCAGAACTTCCTATCGATTCCAACTTGTATCTATTAGCAATAGCGGCTTTGGTCTTTGGAGTGTACATTGCATACAAAAGACATAAGGCTAAGAACGTCTCTCGATAAGACGCTGCACATATTTCCCAATCACATCAAATTCTAAATTTACTTGGGTGCCGATTTTGAAGGCATTGAAATTTGTATGCTCATAGGTATACGGAATAATAGCTACGCTAAACGCATCTTCTTTAGAATTTACTACCGTCAAGCTCACGCCGTTCACCGTTATAGAGCCTTTTTCAATGGTCACATTTCCTTCACCAGGCGCATATGAAAATGTAAAATACCAACTGCCGTCTGCTTCACGGATTTCAATACACGTTCCTACTTGGTCTACATGACCTTGCACCAAGTGACCGTCTAGACGAGCACCTAAAATCATGGCTCTTTCAAGATTTACCGTATCACCAACTTCAAGTTCAGAAAGATTTGTTTTTTCCAGGGTTTCCTTAATGGCAGTTACTGTGTACCGTTGGTCTGTAACAGCAACAACAGTAAGGCAAACACCGTTGTGAGAAACACTTTGGTCGATTTTAAGTTCAGGAGTTAGGGAGCTTTCAACTTGGATGTGGAGGTTCTCTCCCTCTTCGGTGAGGGCCGTTATTTTTCCTAGAGTCTCTATAATTCCTGTGAACATGGGAGTAAATGGTTACATTTGTAGCACAAAAATACAACGAATAGCATTTCAACATGAGCAAAAGCGATAAAATCATAGTAGGCATATCCATTGGAGATCTAAATGGTATTGGTAGCGAGATCGTGCTCAAAACATTTCAAGATGTCCGGATGCTCGATTTTTGCACACCCGTAATTTTTGCGAATGTCAAGACCATTTCCTTTTTCAAAAAGCAATACAATATTGACGTACCTGTGCACGGCATAGATACTTTGGACGCCATAGCCCATAAAAAAGTTAACGTTCTCAATGTGTGGAAGGAAAATGTTGAAATCAATTTAGGAAAAGAAGACAAGGAAATAGGCGCCTATGCGGTCAAGTCGCTTGAAGCCTCGGTAAAAGCACTTAAAAATAGGGAGATTGATGTGCTGGTCACTGCGCCCATCAATAAATCCAATGTGCAATCAGAAACCTTCAACTTCCCGGGACATACCGATTACCTGGCGAAGGAATTGGAAGGTGAAAGTCTAATGTTGATGATTTCAAATGGCTTGCGAGTAGGTTTACTTACCGATCATGTTGCGGTAAAGGACGTTTCGAAAACCATTACTCGAGAACGTATTGAGAAGAAAATAAATATCATTCACAAAACTCTCATACAAGATTTTGGTATTCCAAAACCCAAGATTGCGGTATTGGGGATCAACCCGCATAATGGGGACAATGGCGTAATTGGTTCGGAAGATGACGAAATATTGATTCCTACCCTTACCAACATCAGAAATAATGGAAAACTTGTGTTTGGGCCTTATGCAGCAGACAGTTTCTT
>JAWWCH010000174.1:0-5067 GCA_033720575.1 Marinirhabdus sp. | reverse complement strand
ATTATCCTTTGTAGAACGGTAGCTTTATAACGGTTGCAGGCACTCTATTCTTGCGTATCTGAATATATATTTCTGTACCGGGTGCGCTCAATTCTTTCGTCACATAACCCAGACCGATCCCTTTGTTCAGCGATGGTGCCATGGTACCACTCGTCACATTCCCAACGACATTTCCTTCTGGTCCCAGTATTTCGTAGCCTTGTCGTGGAATTCCTCGTTCGTTAAGTTCAAAGCCCACTAACTTTCGGCGTACACCTTCTTCCTTCTGCCGCTTCAGGTTTTCACTATTCACAAAATCTTTGGTGAATTTCGTGATCCATCCTAAACCAGCTTCCAACGGAGAGGTGGTGTCATCAATATCATTTCCGTAAAGACAATACCCCATTTCAAGTCTAAGTGTATCTCTTGCGGCCAACCCGATAGGCTTAATGCCAAAATCTGCGCCTGCTTCCAATACCTTATTCCAAACTTGTTCCACTTCGCTGTTTTTGCAATATATTTCGAATCCGCCACTTCCCGTATATCCAGTCGCACTTATGATGACATGTTCAATCCCCGCAAAATCTGCTACCGTAAACGTGTAAAATTTTATAGCTGATAAATCAACGGAAGTAAGTGATTGCATGGCTTCCACTGCTTTCGGGCCTTGAATGGCCAAGAGCGAATAGTCTTCAGATAAGTTTCGCATTTCGGCACCTACATCGTTTTGAGACGAAATCCAGTTCCAATCTTTATCAATGTTGGATGCGTTTACCACGAGCAACCATTTTTCCGCTTCCAAGCGATATACAATTAAATCATCAACAATTCCACCCGTATCATTTGGAAAGCAACTGTATTGTGCTTGTCCATCTTGTAATTTAGAGGCATCGTTGCTCGTAACTTTCTGTATAAGTGCCAAGGCATTTGGTCCTGTAATCAGGAATTCTCCCATATGTGACACATCAAATACGCCAACAGCATTGCGAACAGTTTCATGTTCAGCAGTGACTCCTTCGTATGAAACGGGCATATTATATCCTGCAAATGGAACCATTTTGGCGCCCAAAGCTTCGTGTACATGGGATAAAGCAGTATTTTTCATGTTGAAAATTTTAAGGTGCCCCAAAGGTAACTTTTATTCGCTGAATCATAAAAAATATGCAGCTGCATTTGTATGCTATAAAACCTCTTCCTCACAAAGATTTGGTTGTAGAAATCTTCGATTACAAGTATCTTTACCTAAACTACAGAAACAGATATGAAGCTATTTTCAGCAGCACAATTACACGAAGCCGATAAGGTAACCACAGAGAAGCACAACATTGCGCTCATTGATCTAATGGAACGTGCGGGTACTCAGATATTTAATTGGTTGCATCACCGTATGCAAGGGGCCCAAGTACCTATCCATATTTTTTGTGGTATCGGAAATAATGGGGGCGACGGATTGGTTGTGGGGCGTTTATTGAAGGAACACGGCTATAATGTGAACGTATATATCGCCAACTTTACTGACAAACGCTCTAAATGTTTTTTGATCAATTATGATCGTATCAAGGAGGTTTCAAAGAAATGGCCGAAACTGATGACTTCTGAAGACGACTTTCCAACAATACAACCAGAAGATATCATTATTGATGCCCTCTTCGGTATCGGACTGAACAGACCTCCAGAAGGCTGGGTAAAGAATTTGATTCAGTATATAAACAGCCAGAAATCGTTCAAACTGTCCATAGATATCCCAAGTGGAATGTATGCCAATCAAGCTTTGGAAGACCCGGAGGCCGTTGTAAAAGCCAACCATACCTTGGCGTTTCAAGCACCAAAACTTAGCTTTTTTCTTCCCGAAACCGGTAAGTTTGTACCGTATTTTGAAGTATTGGAAATAGGTCTCGATCCTGAATTTTTAAATAACGCCGAACCCATTGCTCAAGTCATCGCTAAACCTGAAGCGCAACAATTCTACAAGCAACGCGAAAAGTATGCCCATAAGGGAAGCTATGGTCATGCGTTGATCATTGCAGGGAGTTACGGAAAAGTGGGAGCAGCGGTGCTGTCTTCCAAGGCAGCCTACAGGACCGGTGCCGGACTGGTAACCACCTTTGTCCCCAAATGCGGGAATGACATACTGCAAACGGCAATACCCGAAGCCATGGTGCTCACGGATCAGCAGGATACACGAATTACAGATATCTCCTACGATATTGAACCGCAAGCCATTGCAGTAGGTATGGGTATTGGTACGCATCCAGAAACCGTTACGGCACTTTCAGCACTTTTTAAGAAATCGAAAAGTCATTTGGTCATCGATGCCGATGCCATAAATTGCATGGCAGCAGATCAAGATTTACTCAAAGAATTGCCTGAATTATCAGTGCTAACTCCGCATCCGGGTGAATTAAAACGGTTGATTGGCGATTGGAAAGATGATTATGAAAAGTTGGAGAAAACCAAGGCGTTTGCTAAAAAACACAATGTTATAGTCATCATCAAAGGCGCAAATACGATAGTGGTCATTGAAGATCGATTGTATATCAACACTACGGGTAACCCGGGCATGGCAACGGGCGGAAGTGGTGATGTGCTTTCTGGGATGATCGCAGGCTTGTTAGCACAAGGCTATGATCCTTTGATAGCCTCTGTTTTTGGGGTGTATTTGCACGGAAGCGCTGGAAACTTGGCAACGCAAGATTTTGGTTTCGAAGCCCTGCTCGCATCTGATATTGTAGATCAGATTGGCGCATCATTTTTAGAGTTGTTCGCTCCAGAACCTTCCGAATCCGAAAGCAAAAATGCATAAATAAGCGCGCTTTAGGAAGCGCGCTTTTTCAAATGATGTAGCCAAAAATTAAAGTAATCCAGCAAGCATATTCTTAAGCTCTGGATCTGAAGGTCGTGGCGCACTTGGATCTACCACTTTGCCCTCTGGATCTATTAAGATAAATCTCGGAATTCCTGTAATTTTATAGTCTTTTATAAAATCAGTTTGCCAACCGTTTGGGGCAAAAATCTGAACGCCACCTAATTCTTTATCGGCTACCATGGCTTTCCAATCGGCTTTGGCCTGTTCCCAAGATCCTTTATGTGAGCGGTCGTCGTCAATGCTCATACTTACGAAGGTGATATTTTTATCGTGCATTTCGCTCTCTAATTCCTTTAAATAAGGAATCTCAGCTTTACAGGGCGCACACCACGTGGCCCATACGTCGATATACACATATTTTCCTTTTAGATCTTCAAGAGAAGTTGTGCCTCCTTTGTAGTTTTCATATCCCTCAAAAGTAGGAGAGGGGCTTCCTTTAGGCAGTGCTTCCCGCAATGCGATCATTCCACCGTAATAATTTTGGAAACTTTTAATGGTTCCGTCTAAATCTTCTCTACTGTTGGCAACAACCATGCTGTCTAAATCTTTTTGACTGTTGATGAATTCAGATAATTCTGAACGAGCCTTGTCCATTGCCGATTGAAGTTCTTCTTTGGTCATTTTCGAAAAATCCCTGTCAAAAACCGCTTCTTCCTTTAAGGCTTTTTTGGCCAAGAAGTTATTGTTTTCAGCACCTTCGCCACTGTAGGTTATAGATTCATCAAATTGTTCTGTATTCATGGTGAGGGTTAGGTCATACCCATTTCTCAAGAAAATACGAGAACTCTCGGCCCCATCAAAAATGTAGTACATATCGGGTTCAACAACGAGTGTGTCACTAAAGGTGCCATCTGCCTTTACGGGTATGACTTTGTTGAATCCTTTTTTCTCAATCACTAAAGAATCGCTATTGGGATTGGTAATGGTTCCCGAAAATGTGACATAGTCATTTTTCGGTGTTTCTTCCTGACAACCTACCATAAGGGCTATAGCCAGAAGGATCAGTAATTTTTTCATGGATTTAAATTTTCACCAAATTACTCAATATATTTTGTATTGATATAAATATTTCAACTTTCATTATTAGAATCGTATTTTTGCCAAAACAGCTTAACATGCAAGACACCCATTATATCAGTTCTGAGAATCTAGACCTCCCCGTTCTTAGTAACATCCTAGAAACGAATATGTTGTTGGCGCTCTCTGAAGAGGCCACGCTAAACATCAAGAAATCGTATGACTACCTACAAGAAAAAATTCAGAACGATAAAAGTCCGGTATATGGTATAAACACAGGTTTTGGATCTTTGTGCAATGTGAAAATTGCGGATGAAAACCTCACCAAGCTACAAGAGAATTTGGTGATGTCACATGCCTGCGGTACGGGTGAGTTTGTTCCCAAACCCATCATAAAATTAATGCTGCTACTCAAGGTACAATCCCTCAGCTATGGCTATAGTGGTGTACAATTGGCCACAGTAGAGCGGTTGATAGAGTTTTACAACCATGATATTCTTCCTGTCATTTATAACCAAGGGAGCTTGGGGGCGTCAGGCGACTTAGCACCTCTGGCACATTTAGCCCTACCACTGCTTGGAAAAGGAGATGTTTGGGTAGATGACAAGATTGTTCCAACTTCAAAAGTATATCAAAAACACAACTGGGAACCCATTACACTGCAGGCTAAAGAAGGACTTGCGTTGTTGAATGGCACCCAATTTATGAGCGCATATGGCACATACACCTTGCTGAAGGCCCATAAATTGTCATATTTGGCCGATGTGATCGGTGCAATTTCTGTGGATGCATTCGATTGTAATATGAGTCCGTTCAATGCCTTGGTCCACTTGGTACGTCCACATCGTGGACAAGTAAAGACGGCAGAGCGAATCGTTGAATTCCTAGAAGATAGTGAATTAGGTAAAAGTGAAAAGGAAAATGTGCAAGACCCGTATTCGTTCAGGTGTATTCCGCAGGTGCACGGAGCCAGTAAAGACACGATTTTGTTTGCCCACAAGACCTTTAAGACCGAGATCAACAGCGTCACAGATAACCCTAACATTTTTATTGAAGCCGATACCATTATATCGGGAGGAAATTTTCACGGACAACCCTTGGCATTAGCACTTGATTTCCTGGGGATCGCTTTGGCTGAATTGGCCAATATCTCTGAACGGAGAACATATCAACTGGTTTCCGGATTGCGCAAGTTGCCCGCTTTT
>JAWWCH010000173.1:0-5080 GCA_033720575.1 Marinirhabdus sp. | reverse complement strand
CAGACGGCAGGGGTTGATTTTGTTCGCGTGGTGGTGTTCTTTGAATTTGTTCCCGCACTTCCCGGTGACGGATCGACCTATTACTATGACGACATTGAGGTGTTCACCCCGGCGAGCACCCCGGTAGCGCTTCCGGTGACCTTTGAGGACCCAACGGCCAACTACCAGTTCGTGGGCTTCGAGGGGGCAGATTCTGCCATCGAGGCGAACCCGGTCTCTGGCGGTATCAACACCAGTGCGACGGTGATGCGCAGCACCAAGACGGTCGGCGCCCAGTTCTTTGCGGGCACGGCCCTTGAGTTGGACACACCGATCGATTTCTCTGCCTCAGAGATCATCAACATCAAGACCTATTCGCCCAAGGATGCCATCCCCGTCAAGTTGCGCCTGGAGAACAGTGACAACTCGGTCGGGATCGAGGTTGACGTGAACACCACTGTGGTTGACGAGTGGGAGACCTTGAGCTACGACTTCTCTGGACAGACCGCTGGCGTGGATTTCGTTCGCGTGGTGGTGTTCTTTGAATTTGTAGATGGGTTGGCAGGTGATGGATCTACCTATTTCTATGATGATATCACAGTAGCCGAAACAATGGGGGTTGATGAAAATAACCTTCTTAATGCTGTGGTATATCCTAATCCAGCCACAGACCTAGTCTTCGTTCAGTCAGAGGTTGAAATTTCTGAAATTCAGCTCATCTCTATTACGGGACAATTAGTGAAATCAATTCAACCCAATGGAACACAAGCTGAAATCAATATCGAAGCACTTTCAACGGGGGTTTATGTTGTACAATTAACTTCTAAAGAAGGTAGTAGACAATCTATGAAGCTCGTAAAGCAGTAAAAGAACCATCCGGGTTCAATGTGGGTTGAACTCGGATTTATTTTCAATTTCAAAAAAAAGGAAACACCACATTCCGCAACAATTCTAATTTAAATTAAGTATCATGAGAAAAAGTTATTTTTTATTTTCCATTCTTTTGTGTGCTGCATTTGGGATGCAGGCACAAAACTCCGTGACCGTAGATGCTAGCGCAGAATACATCGGTTATGCTAACGTGTTCGAAACTCCTGCGAATGGAGAAGCCTTTGTTTTTGGCGATTCTTGGGCAGTAGAAGACCTTAAAACCGTGATTGACCCAGCAGGAGGTACAATTACACTACAACCTAACTTCAATGCCTACGATGCGGCTGATCCGTTTTGGGTTGATCCTGCGACTGGACTTGGAAACAAGTTTTTTGAAGGGAATACCTTTATTGAGGATGCTTCCCTTGTAGGAAGTGAGCTGACCTTTTCAGGAGGAGTAGCGAGCAATGATCTAGATCCTTCGTACGAAACAATGGCCTTCATCAAAGTATTCAATGCAGATTTTTCAGTATTGAAAATTGAAACTGCGCCGTTGGTTGCAGGCCAAAATTTCTCTATTACGTACGCCAATGTTGAGCCAGAAGACGCTGTTGTGCAATATGGTTTTTCAGTATATGGTAGAAATGCCAACCCAGACGACGAAGCAACATTAGGTAGTGTGGTTGTGGTTGACCAGGTACTAGGGGTCAATGAATTTGATGCATCTACCATTAGTACGTATCCTAATCCTGCAACAGACGTTCTTAACGTAAGTGCACAGGAACAAATTACTGCGATAACCATCTATAATATGTTGGGTCAACAAGTAATTGCACTTACTCCAGATTCGAACGTATCTGCTGTAAATGTATCAACACTTAGAGCTGGAGTGTATATGGCTCAAATTGCTACTGCAACAGGTTCAAAAACAGTAAAATTCGTGAAACGATAAGCAACTTGTTTTATAGTTAGTTTTTTTAGTTGAAAGCTTGCTTGGTAAGCAACGATCATGCAGGCTTTCTTTTTCATTAACCCTCTAACCTTTCTAAAGTGGCTCTAATTTCATTTATTGCATTTACCGTGCTTGTCGCCATCATTTCGTATGTAGCTACAAGAAGAACGGATGAAAAGACATCTGAAGGCTACTTCTTAGGAGGGCGCAGCTTAACGGCAGGGGTTATCGCTGCTAGTTTATTGCTTACAAACCTTTCTACCGAACAGATTGTTGGCTTAAACGGACAATCGTTTTCTGAAGGTATCCTAGTCATGGCCTGGGAAACATTGGCTGCCATAGCAATGGTCGTCACAGCCATTTTTTTATTGCCCAGATACCTCAAAGGTGGAATAGCAACCATTCCAACTTTCCTGGAACGTCGGTACGATACCGCTACTAAATCGATTACCTCTATATTATTTCTTTCAGGATATGTGGTCGTATTGTTACCAGTGGTACTCTATTCAGGTGCTTTGGCCATTAGTACTATGTTTAATATTCCCGAAGTTTTTGCGATTTCTGAAAATTCAGCTTTATGGTTGTGTGTTTGGGGAATTGGAATCATAGGTTCTATTTATGCGATTTTCGGTGGACTAAAAGCCGTCGCCGTTTCTGATACGGTCAACGGAATTGGTTTGTTGATAGGAGGCTTGTTAATTCCATTTTTTGGATTACTCGCTGTGGGCAATGGTAGTGCTATTACGGGACTAGACACCATCATGACCGAGATTCCTGAAAAATTTAATGCCATTGGTGATTCAAATTCATCTATTCCCTTTGCGACGATTTTTACTGGAATGATGTTGGTGCAGCTCTTTTATTGGGGTACGAATCAAGCCATCATACAACGCGCCCTGGGAGCTAAAAACCTGAAAGAAGGACAAAAAGGACTGTTACTAGCTGCATTTTTAAAAATTTTAGGGCCCATAATTGTGGTCCTGCCCGGTATTATTGCGTTCTATTTATATGGTGACAGTATCTCTAAACCAGACCAAGCATACCCAACCTTGGTGAGAGAAGTTTTACCGACCTATCTCGTTGGTTTCTTTGCAGCCGTTCTATTTGGAGCAATCTTAAGTTCCTTCAATAGTGCATTAAATAGTTCGGTCACCCTATTTGGAGTTGACTTATACAAACAATATTTGAATAAAGAAGCTACCGATGCCACCGTTGTAAAATACGGTAAGCTTTTCGGAGTGTTCTTAGCGATTTTATCAATGTGTATTGCGCCATTGATCGCAAAAGTACCTTCTGGGTTGTTCGGTTATTTACAAGAAGTGAATGGCTGCTACAGTATACCCATTTTAACGATAATTGTTGTGGGTTACCTCACCAAACGAGTCCCGGCATTAGCCGCAAAAATTGGAATTTTGTCAGGTGTGGTTTTATATAGCATAAGTCAATTTGTGCTAAAACCATATTTTGGTGAGGATAACTACCCACATTTTTTACACGTCATGGCGATACTGTTTGTATTCAATGTAATCGTTATGTTGATCGTTGGAAAAATATATCCGAGATCTGAAGCCTATACACAATTGTATACGCAGCAAGTAGATATTACCCCTTGGAAGCACACAAAATTAGTAGGGGGTATCGTGATATTGATTGTGGTTGCTAGTTATATCTATTTTCAATAAGTATATTGTATTTTTCTGTGGTATAAATTGATTGGCAATTGAAGTTGCTCGTTGTATCTTTAACCTATAACTTTTTCCATGAAAAAAATTGCAGTTTTAACGAGTGGGGGAGATGCCCCAGGGATGAATGCGGCTATCAGAGCTGTGGTTCGATCTTGTGCTTACCACAACATTGGATGTGTTGGCATTTATCGTGGTTATCAAGGTTTGATTGAAGGTGACTTTACACCTTTGGATGCCCGTTCTGTGAAGAACATTATCAATAGAGGAGGTACTTTTCTGAAATCAGCTCGGTCTCAAGAATTCCGAACAAAAGAAGGTCGTCAAAAAGCCTATGCAGCTTTAAAAAATGAAGAGATTGATGCCTTAGTGGTTATCGGCGGAGATGGTACCTTTACAGGCGCAATCGTTTTTAATGAGGAACATAATTTTCCAATTGTAGGGATACCTGGCACCATAGACAATGATATCAATGGAACCGATTACACCATCGGTTATGATACTGCACTTAATACTGTAGTCGAGGCAATCGATAAGATTAGGGATACCGCAAATTCACACAACCGATTGTTTTTGGTAGAAGTAATGGGGCGGGATGCAGGCGATATTGCACTAAACGCCGGTATCGGCGCAGGAGCGGAAGAGATTCTTATTCCTGAACAAGATTTAGGGCGCGACCGACTCTTGGCTTCGCTCAAACGAAGCAAGAAATCTGGTAAAACATCAAGCATCGTCGTAGTTGCCGAAGGCGATCAGATTGGAAAGAATATATTGGGGTTGGCAGATTACATTCGCGAGAATTTAGAAGAATACGAAGTAAAGGTCACGGTACTGGGTCACATTCAACGTGGTGGATCACCCAGTTGTTACGATCGCGTGTTGGCTAGTAGACTTGGGGTGGGCGCAGTAGACGCCATTCTAGAGGGCCGTACAAATGTCATGGTGGGAATTTCCCACAATCGTTTGGTGCAAGTTCCCTTTGAGGAAAGTATCAAAGGAGAGAACAAAATAAATCTCGACCTTATACGTGTGGCCGATATTACTTCGGTTTAAAATGAATATTAATTTAGAAAAATAGGAAGTTTACGCTTTCACTACACATATGAAAACAAAAATTGGAATCAATGGCTTTGGCCGAATAGGAAGAATCGCATTCAGAATCGCATCACAAGATCCAAACATCGAAGTAGTTGCAGTAAATGATTTGTTAGATGTAGAGCATTTAGCGTATTTGCTAGAATACGATTCAGTGCATGGAAAATTTCCTGGAACAGTGGAAGTAAAAAACGGCGCACTTTGGGTAGATGACCGAGAAATTCGAGTGACCAGCGAACGTAATCCTGAAGCACTGGCGTGGGATAAAATTGGTGCCGAGGTAATTTTAGATTGTACGGGAATTTTTAAGACGAAAGAATCTGCTGGGGCTCATTTAAAAGCAGGTGCAAAAAAAGTGGTGATTTCTGCTCCCAGTGCTGATGCACCCATGTTTGTCATGGGAGTAAACCATGAAGATGCAAAAGCCTCAGATACCATTGTTTCAAATGCCTCTTGTACAACAAATTGCTTGGCCCCATTGGCCAAAATTCTCGATGATCAT
>JAWWCH010000172.1:0-5089 GCA_033720575.1 Marinirhabdus sp. | reverse complement strand
GATATTGCTATTGATGCTATCAGTATTTCAGCGGGAGGCGGAACCAATCCAGCACCTACAAACTACTGTGCTTCCAATGGGAACAATACCAATGATGAGTACATTCAGCGCGTTCAGGTGGGAAGTATTAATAATGCCACAGGTGCATCACCTGGCGGATACGGAGATTATACCAATCTTTCTACCAACCTGAATGGTTCCAACACGATCACCATTACACCGGCTTGGACGGGAACGGTGTATGCTGAAGGTTATGCCGTGTGGATCGATTGGAACCGTGATGGCGATTTTGCCGATAATGGTGAATTGGTGTTCTCAAGAGCAGCTACCACAGCGACTCCGGTTAGCGGAACCTTCAGCATCCCTGCGGGAGCATCTGTAGGTGCAACGCGTATGCGTGTTTCGATGAAATACAACGCCATTCCAACGGCCTGTGAATCGTTCACCTATGGCGAAGTTGAAGATTATGAAGTGGTGATTGGTTCCGGTACGAATTCAACCACATCAGATCCGAACGCTGGTTCAACAACGATTATAGTGGGTCATGATATCCAAATGAACCTCTATCCCAATCCAGTGTCACGAGGTGTACTGAATGTTGAGGTTTTAGGAGCAGAGGCTACAAGCTATACTGTGTTCAATATGCTAGGGCAAGTTGTACTACGGGGCAGTTTTACAACTTCAATTGATGTAAGTGCGCTGCAGAGTGGGGCCTATATGATTGAAGTAGACACGTCTCATGGTACCCAAAGAGAACGTTTCATTAAAGAGTAACCTCACGTATGTTTTGTTTTGAACCCCCGGTCTATTGCAGATCGGGGGTTCTTTTATACAGACAATATTTCGGTCTCTTCCAATAAGGGTTCGTTCCGAAGTTTCAGCAGAATTTGTGCGACGGTAATCGTGTCTTTTTCACAGTAGGTGATGATTCGGTCTATGTCCCCATCTTTGTAATACACTTCATGAACCTGACTTCCATCAATATCATCTTTAGGTGAGGGAATGCCCAATACGTGCGCCATCAGTTTTAAAGAAGTGAACGTTTTGTAATCGCCAAACTTCCACAGTTCTAAAGTATCTAAATGGGGTACCTCCCATGGTTTTTTTCCGAAGAGGTTCAATTTGAACGGCAACGAAATGCCATGTATGATCATGCGCCTAGCGATATACGGAAAATCAAATTCTTTCCCATTATGGGCGCACAGCAAATGTTGCGGGCGATTAAAATGGGTTTCCAACACATTTTTGAACTCGTTTAAAATCGAAACTTCGGCACCGTGAAAACTGGTCACCCGAAATTTCCGTTGGTCTCCCTGAAGTTTAAAATACCCCACAGAAATACAGATAATCTTCCCGAATTCAGCCCAAATTCCTGCGCGATCGTAAAATGCCTCGGCAGTAAATTCGTCTTTGCGTTGATACTTGGTCTTTTGTTCAAATAGTAGTTTCGTTGATTCCTCTAATTCCGAAAAGTGTTCATGCTGCGGTACGGTTTCGATGTCTAAGAACAAAATATGCTCTAAGTTGATACGATGTAACATAAGGTGAAAATATGGTAGGGAAGTTATTTCAAATTTACAACAATTCGTAGAATTGACTTTTCAATGCATTATTTCGTCAGAAATTTGGTCATTCGCACGGTGAAGCATGGCATAGGTTTCTTCCACATAGGTGTAAAAGTCTGAACTAAAAGGCATATCACTGCGCGAACCACGCTGATGCCCCAGACGAACGATTATGAGGTCATCTTCTGGAATGGTGATGACGTACTGTCCCAAAATACCACGCATCACAAAGATCTCCTTGTCTAAGTGATCACTGAGCCATAGTCCGTAACCGTATTCCGGACTCTCTTCAAAGCGTGGTTGAATGCTTTTGGCGACAAAAGTCGAGTCTAAGAGTTGTAGGCCGTTCCATGATCCAAAGTCTTTGTACAGCTTTCCAAAACGTGCAAAATCGCGAGCGTTGCTAGACAGGCAGCAGTAAGCTTTTACCAATCGATGTTCTTCATCATCCACTTGCCAAAGTGCAGGTTGTTCTGCACCCATAGGATTCCAAAAGCTCTGGTAGAGATAGGTTTCTAGGTCCTTTCCCGTAGCTTTCTCAATCACCATGGCTAGAAGTTGGGTATTGCCGCTGAGATATTTATAAGCTTCTCCGGGGGTTTCGGTGACCTCAAGATCCAGAATGGTTTCGGCAAGATCGTCGTCGTAATAAGAGCGTGCTGTGACGCTAAACGGACTCGTATAGCTCTCTTCCCAATTGAGTCCGCTAGCCATAGAAGACAAATCACCTACGGTTAGCGCTGTATTTTCAAATTTCGGAATAAAGTCACCTACGGGTTGGTTTAAACTAGTAATGAAACCATCCGATATGGCTTTTCCCAGTAAAGCCGAGGTGATGCTTTTGGCCATCGAAAACGAATTGGTTTGTGACGTGGGACCGTAATCTTCCGCATAATATTCGTGCCAAACACTGTCATTTTTGAAGATTAGAAACGCAATAGTTCCCAGTTCATCATGGGTTTCTTTCAGGGTTTCAGTTGGCTCAATTTTATTCATGTTTTTGTGTTCCGGCCAAGGTTGCGGATTTTGGCTTGCAGGAATAACTTCATTTTCAAAATATACATGATCATCTATAAAAGCCGTGGTATGCCCCGTGAAGTACACTACGCGAATTCCTTTCAGAATATAATCGTAATCGGTTGCGTATGACAGTACCACTAGGAAAATCAGAACACCAAAAATGTAACCTATAACACGTTTAAATGAACTCATAGTCTAAAATTAGAATAATTTTCCTTGAATGATCCCACTTTCGTGATCCAACAACCATTTCTTACGATACAATCCTCCAGCATAACCGGTTAACGAACCATTGCTACCGATAACTCTGTGACAGGGTATGGCAATGGCTATAGGATTTTTACCGTTGGCAGAAGCCGCGGCACGTATCACTTTTGGATCGCCCAATGCGTTTGCAATTTGTTGGTAGGATTTTGTGCTTCCAAAGGGAATCTGAAGCAATTCTTGCCACACTTTTTGCTGAAATTCGGTGCCCTTCGGATTCATATTGAAGGAAAATCTCGTGGTCTCTTTGTTGAAGTACGACTTCAACTGCGAAATAGCGAGTATAGTGTTTTCAGAAAGATCTTTAGATGGCTCAGTTCCGTTTTCAATGAATTCAATAGTTTGTACTCCCTCGATGTTTCCCGTAATCTGAAGGATGCCAATAGGTGTGTCTAAGTGCGCAGTTTCTAACATGCCCATGAATCTCGTAGTTTGAAAACATTACTCGTTTTCCGATTCATCGACGTCTTGAAGTTGAATTCCCATACGTTTGGCACGACGCTCCCAATTCTTGCGGGCCGCAGCCTGCATGTCTTCTATATCATCACTTTCGTCCATGATTTCTAGACCCAACAGGGTTTCAATGATATCTTCCATGGTTACCACCCCAATGGTGTTTCCAAACTCATCCACCACTAATGCAATGTGCATCCGCATCTGTATGAAGGTGTCAAATAAGTCAGGAATTGGTTGTTCGGCATCCACTACGGCAATTTCACGTCGTATATCTGCAAGAGTTTTGTTGCCTCGCTCTTCTACGATTTCCTCTAAAACATCATCCTTGAGCACAAATCCAGTGATATTATGTGCCTTTTCTTTAAAAACAGGGATTCTAGAAAAACGTAAGTTTTTATGACCGTCGTGAAAGGCAGAGAGGGTGGTTTCTTCATTTTCCATTTCGACCACCGGAAATGGTGTCATCACATCCTTGGCCTGAACCGATTTGAAAATAAGCAGATTTTTGATTACTGCACTTTCATTTTCTTCAAAAACGCCTTCTTGCTCAGCCGCATCGGTGATCGCAAGAAACTCTTCCCGACTCATGGTGCTAACGTGTGCCGATTTCCCAATGAGTTTTGTAGTCAAGGTAAGCAACCAGAGAATGCCGGTGTATTTCAATGGAAACATCATCGCATTCAATGAAATTGCGGTAAACGGACCTAATTTTTTCCAATATGTAGCACCGATGGTCTTAGGAATAATTTCAGAAACAATCAGGATCAGGATGGTCATTATGGCTGAAACGATCGCCACAAAATTGAATCCCATAAAAGTAATGTCAATACCGCCTTCCAAAGCCATTTTTCCTGCTTGTTCCCCAACCAAAATAGCACCTACAGTGTGTGCAATGGTATTAACGGTCAAGATGGCAATCAGCGGTTGATCAATATCTTTTTTAATGTTCGCCAAGGTTTGGGCATAGCCCTTCCCTTCCGAAGTTTTCATTTTTATAAACGTGGGTGTAAAACTTAGAAGTGCAGCTTCCAAGATGGAACACATAAAGGAGAAAAAAATAGAAAGTACCGCGTAGAGTATTAATAACCCCATAAACTATGAATTTTGTTACAAGGTACATTAAACCGCAGAAATGGGATATTAAAGATTGTTTAAAATATGAGGAAGTCATAAAATCGCGCAATACTATTCAAATAGCTGTAGTGTCTTTGACAAGGCTACCGCGACCAAAGAAAAGGAGAAAATAATGTAATATCCTTTTTAAACTATCACAAAAACCATAAAAAGGGATATTCCAATATATTCTCCAATTTCAATTCCTACTATGAAAGCTGTTGCTTAATCAGTTTTTCCCATTTCTTAAGTTCATACAAGCACATGTTGGGGTCTGTAGATACGGATTCGTCTTGCTCTTCGTATACAACAATATCGTTTTTAAACGCGTTACCAATGAGCTCCAATTCTACAAACTCCAGATACTTCTTATTGGATTGGGCAGTTTTCACCTCACAGTGTTTTACTTCTGAAAGGGGCACGACTTGAAATCGATTCTCGATATCGCTGGCTGAAGAATATACTAGTTTATTTAAGCTAGCATCCAATCCCAATATGGCGCTTCCAATGGCTTCGTAATTGGTTAAATGAACACCGTTCGCTGAGCACAATGCGGTAAATCGATTTTTTACTTTAGTATGTGATGCGTTTGTACTGAATATGATGTATAAAATGGGGGCGGCAGCTAATACGATAAGTATAACGCCTATTTCTAATGCATTTATTTCCAT
>JAWWCH010000171.1:0-5090 GCA_033720575.1 Marinirhabdus sp. | reverse complement strand
TTTGTGGGAGACAGAATGGTAGATTCAACACCTGCCAAGCTCATCGATTGTTTGATTAAGGTCAAGGCTTCCATAAAGGCATCCGCATCCATCGAAGGAACCAGCTCAAAAGACAACATTCCGCCGTACGCTTTCATTTGCTTTTTTGCCAATGCATAATCGGGATGATCCTTCAAACCGGGATAATACACCTGTTCAACCAAGGGATGCTGTTGCAGCCATTTGGCCAATTTTTTTGCATTCCTGTTCTGTGCCTTCACGCGTAATCCCATGGTTTTAAGACTGCGTTCCAATAACCAAACGGTATAATCACTCAGACTGCCTCCTATGTTTTTCGACAGATTCCAAATGCGGTCCATATGGGCTTTACTTGCGGCAACTGCTCCTGCACAGATATCACTATGGCCGCCCATGTATTTGGTGGCACTATGAATGATGATATCAATGCCGAAATCGCCTGGCGTCTGATTGATGGGCGAAGCAAACGTATTGTCAATCATGGAAACCAATCCGTGATCTGATGCTACTGAAGCAATCATTTCTAGGTCTGTGATACGCATTAAAGGATTACTGGGCGTTTCCACGTAAATGACCTTCGTCGTATTTCGAATGGCCTTTCTGAAGTCATTTTCAGTGAACCCTTCCGTAAAAGTATATTCAATACCAAACTTTTCAAACTCTTCCACCACAAAATTGTAGGTTCCGCCATAGAGTGTTTTTTGAAGCACAATATGGTCTCCTTTATGGAGAAATGCCAGCAAACAGTGACTTACTGCTGCCATACCACTGCCAAAAATCATTCCGGCTTCTTTGTGCTCTAAGGCAGCTATTTTTTTGCTTAAGGCCTCTTGATTTGGCGTATTGAAATACCTAGGATACCGTTTTACATCTACATTCTCATACGCATAAGAGGTGCCCATATACAAAGGCGAAATGGCCCCCTTGAATTGCTCGTCGTTCAGTTCTCCAACATGGGTGCATATGGTATTTACCCCTTTCTTTTCGTGATTCTTCATGCCTGTATTTTTAAAGGTCTAAGGTATTAATTCCTGTGAAGGTTTGCTATCTTTAACCCATGAAATTATTGTTACGGAACATTAAAGAACTGGTTCAAGTAAGGGATACGGCGCCTAAGAAAGTTTCTGGCGCAGCTATGAACAATTTGCCAACACTTAAGAACGCTTGGCTGCTCATGGAAGACGATGTGATTTCATCTTATGGAACCATGAATGCCTTGCCTGATGTAAAACCCGATAAAACCATAGATTGCACTGATAAGATGGTGATGCCTACTTGGTGCGATAGCCACACACATATCGTATATGCTGGAAATCGCGAACAGGAATTTGTAGACCGAATCAACGGACTCACCTACCAAGAAATTGCGGCCAATGGTGGTGGTATTTTGAACAGCGCAAAAAAGCTACAAGAAACCTCGGAACAAGACCTGTATCAACAATCGGCTGCACGTTTAGAACAAGTGATGAAATCAGGGACGGGAGCCATTGAAATTAAAAGTGGGTACGGACTCACAACCGAGGCCGAGCTGAAAATGCTTCGCGTAGCCAAAACGTTAGGGAAAAACTATCCTATTGCCATAAAAACTACATTTTTAGGAGCCCATGCCGTACCAGCCAATTTTAAAAATGATACCGATGGCTATTTGAATTATATCATAACCGATATGCTTCCCAAAGTGGCCAAAGATAAGCTAGCCGAGTATGTGGATATTTTTTGCGAAGAAGGCTACTTTTCAGTAGAACATACGCATACGTTATTAGGAGCGGCCAATAGTTACGGACTCATCCCTAAAATTCACGTTAACCAATTTAATGCCATCGGCGGAGTAAAGGCGGCAGTAGCACATGATGCCCTTAGCGTAGATCATTTAGAGGTGTTGACCGATGAGGATATCGCTGTACTCAAAAGCAGTGACACTATGCCTGTTGCCCTTCCCTCCTGTTCCTATTTTCTAAGCATACCCTATACGCCAGGGAGAAAATTGATCGATGCCGGGCTCCCATTGGCGCTTGCCACAGATTACAATCCGGGATCTACCCCTAGTGGAAACATGAATTTTGTAGTAGCTACAGCTTGTATCAAGATGCGACTTACTCCGGAAGAAGCGATTAATGCAGCTACCATCAACGGGGCATATGCCATGGGATTAAGTGACAGCCATGGTTCAATTACCAGAGGAAAGCAGGCCAATGTTATGATTACACGTAAAATTCCATCGTACGCATTTATACCCTATGATTTTGGGAACAACAATATTGAAACTGTTATTTTGAAAGGAAAAATCCTCGAATGAAATATATAACTCCCTATACTCGGGCAATTCTAATGCAGTATACGGTAACGCGCGCACTTGAAACAAAACTTGGTGAGGTGCTTGCGACATTAGAAGATCAAGCACTTTCCGAAGCCGATCCAACCTATGTATTGATTGGTATACCCGAAGATATTGGCGTCAGAGCCAATCATGGAATTCCAGGTACTTCAGGTGCTTGGAATGCCTTCTTGAAGGTGTTCTGTAATATGCAACAGAATGATTTTTTGATGAGCAAAGACCATTTGGTACTTGGCGAAGTGGATTGCACCTCAGAAATGAACGAGGCAGATGCGCTTGATAAAGATCAAACTGACTATTACAAAGCGCTCGGAGATTTGGTGAGCCGAATTGACGAAAAAGTGAGCTATGTAGTGCAAACCATAGTGAAAGCAGGGAAAACACCAATACTCATAGGCGGAGGGCACAACAATAGTTATGGCAACCTAAAGGGAGTTTCCACTGCCATCAATCAGCCCCTGAACTGTATCAATTTTGATGCACATAGCGACTTCAGACCTTTAGAGCACAGACATAGTGGCAATGGGTTCAGTTATGCCATGAAAGAGGGATATTTGGACCACTACTTCATTTACGGACTCCACAAAGCCTATGTTTCCGAAGATATGAAGCAACGAATGGAAGCAGTTTCAGATCGGTTGAAAATTGCATATTTTGATGACATGTTGACCTTAGTGTCTGACGAAATCAATAACGTACAAGAGGGTGCTTTAGGATTCATTGCAGAAAAATCCTTCGGCCTCGAAATAGATTTAGATGCCATCGCATCCATGGGCAGTAGCGCCATTTCTCCGATAGGGTTTAGCGTAAGAGAAGCGCTACAATTCGTCCATAAATTTTCGAATCACAAAAATTGCCGGTACATTCATCTCTGCGAAGGCGCTCCAAATAGAGAGCTACACCCAAATCAGGTGGGCAAGACTTTGGCGTACTTAACTGCAGCTATACTAACCTCGTGAGTGATGCAGATTGCACATTTTCAACAAAAGTATGCTAACGCTTTCTATGACCTTAACGTGGAATGGCTAGAACGCTTTTTCTACGTAGAACCCTATGACCGTGAAGTGCTAAGCAATCCTGAGAAATATATAATTTCGCAAGGTGGTCATATCTTTCTTGCCTTAGAAAATGACAACGTAATTGGAACGGTTGCATTATTGCATCGAGGGTCACAAGAATTCGAACTGACGAAAATGGCCGTACATCCTGAGGAGCGTGGCAAAGGAACGGGTAAAAAGCTACTCGAACATTGCATATACTTCGCTAAAGAACAACACTTTAAAAGACTATATCTGTATTCGCACACCAAATTGGAGAACGCAATTCACCTCTATCGAACATTCGGTTTCGAAGAAATCACCTTAGAGTTTCCGAATCCGTACGAGCGAAGCAATATAAAAATGGAGTATCAGCTTTAAGACATCGTGTAACTTTCCGTATCTTTATGGAAAACAGTCGTCATGAAAGCATATCTATTTGTACTCTTATTACCCCTTGCCCTTATTTCTTGCAAAGAGCAGAGCAAAGACACATCCGAAACACCAGCTGCTGAGAACGCTGTGGTCACTGAAGAAGAAAATACAGCAACGCCAACCTTCAATGTCACTCCAATCTCACATGCCACCATGGTGTTAGAAATGGATGGTACAACCATCTACGTAGATCCCGTGGGCGGTGCTGAAGCGTTTACCGGGCAACCTAAAGCCAATTTGATATTGATTACCGACATTCACGGAGACCATTTTAACATGGAAACCGTTCGCGCAATCACTGGGGACGGTGTGGGCATCGTGGCGCCAAAAGTGGTAGCCGATAAAATAGATGAAGAATTGTTACCCCAGACCATTGTTTTAAATAATGGGGAAACCACAACCATTCCAGGAATGGACGGATTTACATTCAAAGCTATCGCCATGTACAATCTACGGGAAGAAGCTTTAAAGTTTCATGTCAAAGGACGAGGCAACGGTTATGTCATTGAACATGAAGGTCAGCGTGTCTACATATCGGGAGATACCGAAGATATTCCCGAAATGCGGAATCTCGAAAATATTGACATTGCCTTTGTGTGCATGAACTTGCCCTATACCATGCCAGTAGAGAGCGCTGCGGATGCCGTGTCTGAGTTTCAACCAGCTAAAGTGTATCCCTACCATTACCGCGGAACGGAAGGATTGAGCGATGTGGCGAAATTTAAAGAGCTCATTCAAAACTCTAATGCAGCTGATAACGTCGAAGTCGTGCAATTGAATTGGTATCCCAACAGGGAAAACTAATTATTTTGTTTAACCTTATGTTCTAAAAGTCAAACAGTTACGGTATTTTTGATGTATTTGTTAGAGTATTCCATTGGGGGTTAGGAGTTTATTTTGATATATTTATATCTAAATTGTTCTAGACAAACCAATTTATGTACTCCCCACTCCCTAAATTTCAAACGCTGTGTTTTCTCCTTTTGTGTTTGAATTTCAATGTCTTTCAGGCCCAAGAATTGAGTGATGACGTCATAGATGACTTTGTTGCTACCGCTCGAAAAAACACTAATAACGCAGACAGTCTCTATGCTATAGGTCAAAGAACGGTGTCATATTCCAAAGAACGAGCTATGGCGCTCGGACTCATGGAAGGATATTTCATGCAAGGGTATTCAAGATACTTAAAGGGCCAGTTTGATGATGCCATCGCACTGTTTAATAAGGGAATAGAAGTAGATCCCGATACCACTGCTACCTACCAG
>JAWWCH010000170.1:0-5118 GCA_033720575.1 Marinirhabdus sp. | reverse complement strand
TCGCTTTCGCCGGATTCCCTATGATTAGTTGTCGTGCAGGGAAACTGGTTTCTGCCTTTACAAACGCCATAGCGCCCACAATGCATTCTGGTCCGATTTCTGCCCCGTCCATGATGACTGAATTCATCCCGATCATACAATTCTCACCTAAATTAGCCCCATGAATAATTGCACCGTGACCCACGTGGGCTCCTTTTTTCAGCACGATACTTTTACCCGGAAACATATGAACGGTACAATTTTCTTGTACATTAACCCCATCTTCCAAGATAATTTCACCCCAATCGCCACGAATAGCCGCGCCCGGACCGATATAACAGTCTTTTCCAATAATCACATTGCCTGTTACTGCCGCCAAGGGATGCACAAAGCTGGATTCGTGAACTACGGGTATGTGTCCTTTAAAGGAATAAAACATATCACTTAAATCGTTTCAACGTTTCTTTTGTGAAATCCCTCAACACTACACGACCCGAAATAACGGCGCGTTCGGCCAATAATTCGTCCCAATGTTCGGTGCCTGCCCACATGATTTTCTTCATTTCTTTCATGGCCTCGGGATTATAATTGCATAAGTTCTCTGCAAATTCTTGAACAGCCGCGTCTAATTCTTCTGTGGAATCATACACGCTGGCGTACAATCCTTTTTGGCGTGCCCATTCGGCATCGTAGAAACTGTTAGCATCGATGGCTATCTGACTCATGCCCGACAACCCTAATTTCCGTTCTACGGCCGGACCTACCACAAACGGACCAATACCAATGTTCAATTCACTTAGCTTAATAGCCGCAAATTTTGTAGCCATACAGTAGTCGGTTGCACTTGCCACTCCAACACCGCCACCAACAGTTTTTCCTTGAATGCGTCCGATGATGAATTTCGGGCATTTTCGCATGGCGTTGATCACATTTGCGAATCCGCTGAAAAATACTTTCCCAGTCTCTGCATCATTGATATTGATGAGTTCCTTAAAGCTAGCGCCTGCACAGAATGTGCGATCGCCACCACTTTTTAAAATGATTACTTTCACTTCTTCGTTAAGGCCCGTATTGGTAATGGTATCGGCAAGTTTTGCTAAAATATCGCCTGGCAAACTATTGTGTGCGGGGTGGAAGAATTCGATGGTTGAAATTCCGTTATCTATATGTTCTTTTACGTAAGGTTTTGTCATGTTTTTCATATTGTTTGTTCATTTCATTTGCTCGTCCAAAAGAAACGAACCAAAGGAAAAGGACTGTGATTCATTTAAATTAGTTCAAATTGTTCAAAATGGTGGTTCAAGTGTTTTCGCTCTAACAAATACCACTCATATCTATTCAAATCTCCAAAAACTACATTTTTTGTTGTTTTCTCCCCATCATCCTTAAACGCCTGTAAATATTCATTTCTCGCTTCTAGCATTTTGGTTTTAGCGGTTTCGAGATCGGCATGTCTCAAGGCTAAAATTTCCGACTTGTTCGCCAAAGGAAAATCATAATTCCGAGGCATTTTATCGTAATTGTACAAGGTAGCATGAACTTTATCCAATATTTTCTCTGGTGTGGCAATCTCAAAATCCTGTATCTTCCCAGAAGCTATATGATAAGTATATTCTAAGTGCTCTACCATTTGCTGCGGAGACATGCTACCCCATTGGGGCTTGGTGGCTTCTGTAAGTTTAGATAGCGCATTTTTTATGGTATCTGTGGTCATTTCCACAAATGTCTCCTGTTTTTTCTCCACCATGGTTAAAATAGTGGCAACGCACACCAATGGATCTTCCTTTTCTTCGCCTTCCGGAAGGATGGCATTTGCTGCATCTACATTGGCGTCAAAGATCTCAACAAACCATTTTACGATACCGCTAGGGTGTTCATTACCTGAAACATCACGATCTACTTTTTGCTTGCAAGTGAGCCGAACGTACAAAGTGTCGTTATGGTAGATGGGACGCAAGAATCGTATCTCTTCCAATCCGTAATTAGCGGCAACGGGACCCTTATTTGGATATACGAAAAGTCCTGCTGCCATGGAAATGATAAAGTACCCATGAGCCGTTCGTTTCTCAAAAATACTTCCGTCTAAGGAAGTGATATCGGTATGGGCATAAAAATGATCCCAAGTTAAATTACCGAAATTCACAATGTCTGTATCGGTGATGGTGCGGTTATGTGTTTTGAGCGACATCCCCACTTCAATGTCTTCCCAATGATAGGCAAACGGATGTTTTTCACTTTCCTTATAGTCGGCTTTGGCCTGATAGATTCCCGTGAGGGCCGTAATCGTGGTCGGACTACCCTGAATGGCGCAACGCTGCATATAATGCTTGATGCCGCGCATTCCGCCCATTTCTTCACCTCCTCCGGCGCGTCCTGGGCCACCATGCACGAGATAGGGCAACGGAGAACCATGACCGGTACTCTGTTTGGCACTTTCTCTGTTCAATACTAAAATTCGTCCGTGATGAGAGGCGGCTCCAATGACATATTCTTTGGCAATACGGTCATCAAAGGTTGCGATGGAAGATACCAAGGAACCTTTCCCCATTTGGGCCAAGGCAATGGCTTCATCCATAGTTTTATAGGGCATTAAGGTACTTACGGGTCCGAAGGCCTCAGTAACATGGCAGACTTCATTGTTGAGTGGTTGATCTTCCCGAAGTAAAATAGGTTTTATAAAAGCCCCTTTTTGGGCATCTGCTCCCACCGTTTCCAACTCGTTTAGATCTCCGTAGACCAATGACGCGGTCTCGGTCATCTTTTGCACTTGTTCTCGCACACTCTCGCGTTGTTGCTGGCTTACCAATGCGCCCATGCGAACTTCTTTGAGTCGCGGATCTCCAATGGTGACTTTATCCAGTTGCTTTCCTAGTGCTATTTGCACATCTTCCACTAGGTTTTCTGGGACGATGATTCGGCGAATGGCGGTACATTTCTGACCCGCTTTCACCGTCATTTCTTTTCGTGCTTCTTTGATGAACAAATCGAATTCTGGAGTACCGGGAGTGGCATCTTCCCCGAGAATTGCGGCATTTAGAGAGTCGGCTTCCATGGTAAACGGAACCGATTCTTCTGTGAGTCGTGGATGCTGGCGCAATGTTCTTCCCACTTTTGCCGAGCCAGTAAAGGTTACGACGTCTTGCGACTGCACCGTATCTAAAATGTTTTTTGCCGTGCCGCTAATGAGTTGCAAGGCACCTTCGGGTAGGATGCCAGAGGCAATAATTTCTTTCACAACTGCTTCGGTAAGATATGCTGTTTGAGGTGCTGGCAATACCACGGCGGGCATACCTGCCATCCAGTTTACTGCACATTTTTCTAACATACCCCAAACTGGAAAATTAAAGGCATTGATATGAACCGCAACGCCTTCTTTAGGCACCATGATGTGGTGCGCCATAAAGCGTCCGCCGCGAGACAGGTCTATGGGATCACCCTCGACGTGATAACTCTGATTTGGAAATAATTTTCTTAGCGAAGCGTTGGCGAATAAGTTACCGAAGCCCCCTTCAATATCGATCCAACTATCAATGCGTGTGGCCCCTGTTCTATAACTCAATTCATAAAATTGTTCTTTTCGTTTGGTAAGATAGAGTGCCAACGATTTGATCATATTTCCGCGCTCTTGGAAGGTCATTTTACGTAATGTATTGCCTTTCTCTCTTCCGTATTGTAAGATGGAAGGAACGTCTAGTCCTTCTACGGAAACGGAGGTAAAGGCTTCTCCGGTCACCGAGTCGAGAATGGGGGTGCCGTCACCTAGACCGTCGGTCCAAGTTCCTTGTACGTAGTGTTGTGTTTTGTTCATGGTTGTTTTTTCTTTTGCGTTAGGGATAGCAGCGAGCTACCGTGTAGCGCGAATAGCCCGACCACGCCAAAGGCGTGGGAACCTGCCTACCGGCAGGCAGGCGCCCTATACATTTACATTTTCAATAATGGCCGCATAACCTTGCCCAACGCCCACACACATGGTGATGAGCGCATATTTTTTACCTGTTTCCTGTAGCTCCAATGCCGCTGAGTAGGCAATTCTTGTTCCTGTGACACCTAATGGGTGACCGATCGCGATAGAACCTCCATTGGGGTTGATTCTCGGGTCATCGTCTGCCAACCCCCACTCGCGAATGCATGCCAGCGCTTGCGAAGCAAAGGCTTCATTGAGTTCAATCACATCCATATCGGCCATGGTCAACCCTGCTTTTTCTAATGCTTTATTGCTCGCTTCTACAGGACCAACTCCCATAATACGCGGTTCTACGCCAACAACGGCCGAACTTACGATACGCGCCATGGGTTTCAACTTATATTTTTTAACCGCGTCTTCGGAAGCAATAATGGTTGCCGCGGCCCCGTCATTAAGCCCGGAGGCGTTTCCAGCCGTGACACTTCCGCCTTCTTTTTTAAAGGCCGGACGCAATTTTGCCAAAATCTCTTTGGTGGTATTCGGTTTGATAAACTCATCGTCTTTAAAGATGATCGGGTCTTTTTTGCGCTGTGGAATTTCAACAGGAACAATCTCTTTCGCCAATCGGCCGTTTTTTTGCGCTTCGGCGGCTTTCATCTGACTACGATACGCAAAGGCATCTTGGTCTTCGCGGGAAATGTTGTATTTCTCGACCAAATTCTCTGCGGTATTGCCCATGCCATCAGTACCGTACAATTCTTGCATTTTAGGATTCACAAAGCGCCATCCGAATGAAGAGTCGTACATTTTACTGTCGTTTCCGAAGGCAGAAGAAGGTTTTGCGATGACGTAGGGTCCGCGGGTCATATTCTCTACCCCACCTGCCACAAACAGGTCTCCGTCGCCTGCTTTAATTGCTCTATTGGCGTGAATAATGGCTGAGAGTCCGCTGCTGCACAGTCTATTGACTGTTTCACCGGGCACGGTGAAGGGCAACCCTGCTAGCAGCAGCGACATCCGTGCTACATTTCGATTGTCTTCACCAGCTTGGTTGGCACAACCCATGATCACATCGTCATAGGCTTCTTTTGGAATACCAGCTTGTTTGGCGACTACTTCCCGAATTGCGTGAGCGCCCAAATCGTCTGTGCGCACCGCACTTAATGTTCCTTTATAATTTCCGATGGGCGTTCTAACGCCGTCAATGATATATGCTTGTTTCAAATTAAAAATTT
>JAWWCH010000169.1:0-5160 GCA_033720575.1 Marinirhabdus sp. | reverse complement strand
GTCCAATGCCTGTTCTTTATCGAAATCGCCCACGCCTTTTACCATGGCATCTGCAATAACGCTGGTACTGTGGTATCCAATCATGCACCAATTTTCATTCGCATAGTGGCTCCAAATAGGCAACATGTCATGAACACTTTGTTCCTGATGTGCCAACATCGATTTAATCATGTCGTTGTTTCGTTCTTGCTGAATGACATTGAACAATGGATGGAGTGCCCTGTAGGTATCCCAAAGTGAGAAAATGGAATAGTTCACAAACCCGTCGCTCTCATGGATGTTCTGATCGAGTCCCAAATAGCGGCCATCAACATCTTCATACACAATGGGTGTGAGCATGGTGTGATATAACGCTGTATAAAACGTGGTTTGATCGGCCTCATTCAAACTTGTGGCTTCAATTCGGGATAACTCGGTATTCCACTTCGATTTTGTAGCTTCTCGAACCGTCTCAAAATTCCAATTTGGCACCTCAGCTTGCAGATTCTTCATAGCACCTTCCATACTTACAGAAGATAATGCCATTTTCAACTCAACCACCTCTCCTTCATCTGTATCAAAATTAAAATAGGCACGTAAATCTTTCCCTGCCATTTCAGGGAAATTTTCAGATTGCTCAAACCGGCGATAAAATCCGTCATAGACAATATCATCATACTTTTTATGTCCGTAACTCGTAAAAGGTTTTGAAAATCGCAACGCGAAATGTTGTTTTCGAGTTCGGGCCCAACCTTTGGTCTGACGGTACCCCACCACCGTTGAATCATTTTCCACCCGAATGAAAGTCCACACATTTTTGTTATCATGGTGGTATACATTATACACCATGTCAAGTACAATGTGTGCGCTATCCGACTTCGGAAAGGTGTATTTGTGATACCCCACGCGTTCGGTTGCGGTCAACTCGGCTTGAATGCCGTAGGAATCGAGCTGTACTTTGTAATATCCTGGTGACGCAGTTTCATTGTCATGGGAAAAGGTGCTATAAAACCCCTTCGCTCCCTCTTTTGTCTTTAGTGGATCTAATACCAACTTTCCAGTGGTTGGCATGACTAAAAAATCGCCCAGATCGCTATGCCCAGTTCCACTGAAATTGGTATGTGAAAAGCCAATGATCGTTGAATCGCGATATTGATAACCCGCACAATATTCGTAGGTTTCGGTATTGTAGCTGCCGTCATCTTCGAACATCACTTCCCAATTGGTTTGCGGACTCAGTTGCACCATTCCGAAGGGAGCGGTCGCGCCCGGAAACACATGGCCCATTTTGCTGGTGCCCACGAACGGATTCACAAATGCGCTGTAATCTACGTTTGATATTTTACGATTCGTGTCAATTTCATCATTTTCGTTTACTTCCGTGTTGTCTTTTGACGTACAAGAAAAAAGCAATCCTATCATCAAAAAAGCTGCGAGATAATTGGTGGTATTTTGAAACATCGACATGAAGGTTATTGGTTTGAAAGTGAATAGGGTTTATCTGAGTTCTTGATACCTCGAGAGGTGTTGGGCGTATCACTCATTTTAAACTCGAGGGTGGCGACCTTAAGTACTTCTGAATGCTTTATTTAGTTCTTTGAATAGGCGTTCACGTTGAAACGCATCGCCTCGATAAAACGATTTTCATCACTGTTTTCAGGAGCGTTGATGCGCACTTTATTTCCGTTTTCTAGGTGTAAGGTCATTTTTTTGAATAATGGCGCGCCGAGCACATATTCATCGGTGGCGGGTGTCACTGGATAGAATCCCATGGCACTAAACACGTACCACGCACTTGTTTGTCCGTTGTCCTCGTCGCCACAATATCCATCGGGGTTCGGACTATACATTCGGTTCATGGTCTCCCGAACCCAATACTGAGTTTTCCATGGTTGCCCTGCATAACCATACAGATATATCATATGCTGAATGGGCTGATTGCCATGGGCATACTGCCCCATATTGGCAATCTGCATTTCGCGAATTTCATGAATGACCCCTCGATAATAACTTTCATCAAATTTGGGAGGTAGGGAAAATACCTGGTCTAACTGCTGCACAAATTGGGTTTCTCCCCCCATAAGATCGATTAGTCCTTGCATATCATGAAATACCGACCAGCTGTAATGCCAACTGTTTCCTTCCGTAAAGGCATCGCCCCACTTAAACGGGTTGAACGGCGATTGAAAAGTGCCATCTTCGTTCTTTCCGCGCATCAAATTTGTGGAAGGGTCGAAGAGATTTTTGTAGTTCAAACTTCGTTTTCGGTACAAATCGATTTCTGCTTGTGGACGCTTCAATTTTTTGGCCAATTGATAAATGGCAAAATCGTCGTACGCATATTCTAAGGTCCTTGCGGCATTTTCATTGATGCCAACGTCATAAGGCACATACCCCAATCGATTGTAATAATCGGCGCCTTTTCGGCCTACGGCCGTCAACGGACCTTCATTATTCGCGCCATGCAATAAGGCATGGTACAAATTTTCAATGTCGTAGGTGTAATCTCCTTCATACTTCAAATATGCGTCGGCAACAACAGAAGCACTGTTGTTCCCCACCATGACATTTCGCAAACCCGGACTCGCCCACTCGGGCAACCAACCGCTTTCAGTGTAGGCATTACTCAAGCCTTCCTGCATTTTAGCGTTTAGATCGGGGTACATTAAATTCAGAAACGGGAACAAACATCGAAAGGTGTCCCAAAAGCCAGTATCGGTAAACATATATCCGGGTAGGACCTTTCCGTTATACGGACTGTAATGCACAACTTCGCCATCGGCATTGTATTCATAAAATTTCCGCGGAAAAAGCAACGAGCGATACAGACAAGAATAAAACGTTCGGTATTGGGCATCGGTTCCTCCTTCCACCAAAATTCGGCTTAATTCTTTGTTCCAAGTAGCACGGCCTTTATCTTTCAACGTATCGAAATCGTCTGAGCCTATTTCTTCCAAATTACGCTCGGCCTGTTCAAAAGAAATAAAGGAGGAGGCCACCTTCGCATTTACTTGTTCGCCTTTTTTTGTTTTAAATCCGATAATGGCTCCCACATGATTGGCTTCTACTTCCAGTCCGTCGGTGAGGGTGTAGCCACTGAACGTCTTTGCCAGGTCAAAATCTTTGTCGAACACCACCACAAAGTAATTTTTGAAATTTTCGGGAACACCCCCACTATTTCTGGTGGTATATCCTAAAATTTTGCGTTCCGAAGGAATGATTTTTACATAAGAACCTCTATCGAATGCATCTATGACAATGCTGGCTTCGTCAGTTTCCGGAAAGGTAAATCGGAAGCGGGCGGCGCGTTCGGTTGGGGTAATCTCGGTGGTGACATCATGATCTGCCAGATATACCGAATAGTAGTGCGGTTTAACGATTTCAGATTTGTGTGAAAACCAACTTTGTCGGTCTTCTTCGCGAAAGCGCAAGGGACCCGTAACGGGCATTATGGAAAACTGTCCGTAGTCGTTCATCCAAGGCGAAGGCTGATGGGTTTGTTTGAAGCCTTTTATTTTATTATCGTCATACATATAGGCCCAACCGCTGCCCATTTTGTTGGTCTGGGGTGTCCAAAAATTCATGCCCCAGGGCATCGCAATGGCGGGATAGGTGTTTCCATTAGAGAGTTCGTAACTGGAATCGGTACCCACCAACGGATTTACATAATCGACAACATTACTAGATGTGGGAGTGGTCTGTGCGACGAGTGAAATTGATAAAAAACACAGGAGCAGGATGCAACTTTCTCGCATAATATTAAAATTGGTTGGTTTTCAACTACGGCCTAAGCATCACTTAGCCACTTGAAAAGTATTGCTTTTCTATTGAAAATTAAAAGGGAATTGCGAAAGATTGGAGAGTTCGTAAAAAATAAAAGGACCACACATTTAGCGTAGTCCTTTTCAATTGGTGCGGATGACAGGAATCGAACCTGCACACCTTGCGGCACTAGATCCTAAGTCTAGCGTGTCTACCAGTTCCACCACATCCGCGTAGTGAATTTATAATGCGGAATTTAAACCTTAAACCTATCTTTTTGCGCTAGACTTGCTAGCGTGCCTGCCTGTCGGCAGACAGGTCTACCAGTTCCACCACATCCGCTTAGGGACGGCAAAGATAATCGATTTTCAGAATTTACAAACTATTTAACCCTTAAAAATTGAGGTCTTTTGTACCTTCGTAAAAACTGAAAACCCATCGAATGAAAAGTGCGAAACCTTACATAAAAGAACACAAACAACGTTTTATAGACGAACTCATCGAATTGCTCAAAATTCCATCGATTTCAGCAGATTCAGCATATAAAAACGACGTCATTGCCACGGCCGAACAGGTAAAAACAAGCCTCGAGAAAGCAGGTTGTGACACTGTTGAAGTCTGCGAGACCCCAGGTTATCCCATCGTTTTCGCCGAAAAAATAATTGACCCTAACCTTCCAACGGTACTCGTATATGGCCATTACGACGTGCAACCCCCAGACCCATTAAACCTGTGGGACAGTCCGCCATTTGAACCCGTCATAAAAGAAACTGAGCTACACCCAGAAGGCGCTATCTACGCCCGAGGGGCTTGTGATGACAAAGGCCAGATGTACATGCACGTTAAGGCTATGGAATATATGACCCGGACCGGTCAATTGCCCTGCAATGTCAAATTCATGATTGAAGGGGAAGAAGAAGTGGGTAGCGAAAGCTTGGAATGGTTCGTGACTCGAAACCAAGAGAAATTGGCCAACGACGTGATCCTGATTTCAGATACGGGCATGATTGCCAATGACATCCCGAGTATTACGACCGGGTTGCGCGGACTCAGCTACGTGGAGGTTGAAGTTACCGGTCCGAATCGAGATCTGCACAGCGGACTCTACGGTGGAGCCGTTGCCAATCCGATCAACGTACTCACCAAAATGATTGCTTCCTTGCACGACGAAAACAATCATATTACCATTCCTGGGTTTTATGACGATGTAGAGATTCTTTCCGCCGAAGAACGCGAAAAAATGGCCGAAGCACCTTTTAGTAAAGAAGCCTATTGTAGGGCCCTCAACATCGAAGATGTATATGGCGAAGCGGGCTATACCACCAACGAACGCAATAGTATCAGACCCACCTTGGACGTTAACGGAATCTGGGGCGGCTACATTGGCGAAGGTGCCAAAACCGTGATCGCGAGCAAGGC
>JAWWCH010000168.1:0-5170 GCA_033720575.1 Marinirhabdus sp. | reverse complement strand
CTTTTGTGTAGCCCTCGGATATATCCTTCGGAAATTTATCTGGGTTCCTGTTTTTGAATCGCAAAGATCTAAATCTGGAACATTCGATGGACAAAAAACCAAATGCGGCAAAAAAGATTGCGGTTGCGGTTAAGCTTTTTGGCGTGCCGTAAATATCTTCCTTAAGACGGTAATTACCGTTCATCGGTTATAGGCTAAATTTTAAAATACGTATTTCAAATACGGCATATGCCTTATGCGGTTGCACTTCAATAGCATATACTTTTGTAAGAAATCTTTATCTTATGAAGTCCGTAATCACATTTTTGACATTAGTGTGTTGTTTCAGCAGCAATGCTCAGTTTCAACTATTCGATTTTGACACCAAAACCAATGACATTTCTAAACTTAAGTACACGGAATATAGTCGCTTACTGGCAGATAAAGCTGGGAACTATTATGAGCAGAACGAAGTTGTGTTTCCTACAGACCCTAAAATTAGAACACTAACATTTGATAAGAACGGGTATCTTACCAGTCGCGTAACCAACTTGGAAAACACCTCGTTTACCTATGCAGGAGATTACACCTCAGCCCTACAAAAAGATCAAGCCAATAATAAAACCCATTCAAACAAATTGGTGCGTGTGGGGAATCGTATTGTTTTTGTTAGCGATACTGAGACAGGAACTATAGAACGAGATGCTCAAAATCGTGTGGTTAAAATTCCCAACACCAAATATCCTAGCCAAGATATAACTATTAGTTACGACTCTAATTCTTACACCATTAATAACTCCTTCTCAAAAAGAACTTTTAATGATAAAGAGAAAGAAGTTTTAAGTACATTTTCAAGTTCATCGTATCAATATTATAATACTAATGGGGCAGTTGAGTTTACCATTGAACTCAGCTACAGCTATGTTTCTGGTTATAATTTTTATGTCTATGAATATGACGCAAAAGGGAATTGGATCACTAGAGCTTTATTTCACTACATGACGGGTTTTAACAATAAGGAATGGAGACTGAACGAGATCACCTACAGAGAAATCTTTTATGAAAACGGAGCCGTGAGTAAACCAACTATTCAAATTGCTTCCGACAGAACAAAATATATGGCGCTCGCCACTACCCTGCCAACCGTGAATTACAATCCGAAGGAAAATGGCTATTCAGCATATATTGGAAAAACGGATTTGCTCAACTTAAAGACGACAAAAATCGATCCCGCTCCAATAGAAAAGAACAAAACGGTGACATCGAATTGCGCGGCTGGCGATTGCCAAGATGGTCTGGGAAAAAAAACAATAGATAAAAGTACCGTCTATGGCATATTTTCAAAAGGGAGACTAAATACTATTGGAATACAAGAGTATAGCTCCGGAAAATACGAAGGCGAATTTCAGAACGAAAAGCGCAATGGATATGGAATCTATACTTGGAATGAAACCAAACAAACCCATATCGGAATTTGGAAAAATGGATTTCAAGATGGATATGGTATTGTTATGGAAGGTGACAAAATCATACAGGCTGGCATGTATGAAGCCGGAAAATTAAAGACAAACTTTTTGAATCCGTACAACGCAGGCACCAAAACAGGAGACTGTACTGGCGATTGTGTCAACGGTTTTGGAAAATATGAGTTCGCCAATGGCGATTGGTATATGGGTTTCTTTAACAACGGCCAATTCTATAAATTGGGTGTTTACTTCTTTAAAAATTCGAACTCTAATTACTGGGGCACCTATGAAAATAATAAAATGCACGGTGCCGGTCATTATTACACTTCAGAATACACCTATATTGGTGATTTCGAAAATGGAAACATGAACGGTAAAGGACTTAAAAAGTTTACCTCGGGTACGATGGAAGCCGGCCGATATGAAAACGGGTCACGAGTTATAAGCTATGGAATATTAAAATAGGTTTCTATTGAATTCTTCCTTTAATCCTCAGGGTTCAATATCTGTTCTATCCTGGCAATGGCGTCCTCGTAATGATATTTCGTAACCGTATTTATATTTCGATTTTTTGCTGAATTCAATCTACGCTGCAGCGCAACCAATTCCCCCCGAACCAACGGACGAACATCACTAGCCGCCACATCAAAGGTCAAGGTGCCTTCAAATCCAGATCTACCACCTCGCTGCGACGGGCCCTCATCTGTCATAAGATACGCCATCCGGTCAAGATACGAGCGTTGTAGGTTTCTACGATAAATATCTACATTGCCACCTGTTCGCGCTTCACTCCAAATACCTTCACGCACATCTTGCAACATATCTAAAGCTGAGTAATAGTCGGTTTGCGTGGTTTCAGCGTCAATCAGTCTGCCAATTCTGTCGAAACGCAACAGGTTGTCAAGGTGTCTGGATTGCAATCTGCGCATCCGCTCGAAGTAGCCTGCATGGTCAATGTTTTGCAATATGTTCGGATCCAATAACCATTTCGGTGTCTTAAATGCATTCTCATGCAACCATTGCATCGACTTCTCCTGTTCCAACTTATCTAGGTGTACATAGATAGACCCACCTTGTTTTGGGGTTTTTAGATTCTCATATACCCCTCCAATATTGGTCACCACATGGCCAACATATCGGCTCCAAACTCCAAGTAATTCCCCGTAGAGTTCTTCTAAATCATTATAGTTATTTGTTTGGTCACTGGTCCATTTTGGTAAGTTCTTCGCGACATACTTCAAGTTTGAAATACCGTAATCACTCGCCTTCATCGGGTCATCACCAATACCTTCTGTTTGCGACTGCGGGTCGAATCTACTCGATTGGCGACCAAACCGATAGATGGGGTCATCTCCTTTTTCTTCAATCCAGGCATTGAGGGTAGTCTTTTCCGCTTCCGCAGAATTTGCACCAGGAATTACGCGATACCCCCAATTTGTAGCATAATGGTCATAAGGACCCATCTGACGAATAAATCGGATGTTCTCATCGCCAGGCTGGGCAATATAATTGTAGCGTGCGTAGTCCATCAAGCTGGCTGCAATACCGTTTTTCTGAGTAAAATCACCATCCCTGTAATCTTCCACATCATAGGCATAACTAGCGGCCATATTATGCGGAAATCCAAGTGCATGACCTACTTCATGGGCAATTACCATACGCATCATCTCACCTATTTCTTCATCAGGCGTATTCAATGTACGTGCTGAAGGATTTGCTGCTCCAGTTTCCAACATATACCTATTTCGATAACTGCGCAGGTGATTGTGGTACCAAATAATATCACTTTCAATTATTTCACCACTACGCGGATCGGAAACACTAGGCCCTACCGCATTTCGAGTGGTACTGGCCACATATCGCACTACAGAATACCGAATATCTTCTGGGCTAAATTCAGGGTCTTCCTCTTTTGTGGGCGCATCTTTTGCGATGATGGCATTTTTAAATCCTGCCGTTTCAAATGGTTTCTGCCAATCTTCTATACCTTGTTTGATATATTTCTGAAGGTTTTCTGGCGTACCAGGGTCTAGATAATACACTATGGGCTTCACCGGCTCAACCAACTCTCCTCGTGCATAAGCTGCAGGATCTTTCGGCTCCAAACGCCACCGACGGATATATGTTTTTTCATCTGCCTTTAATTCGTCACTGCCAAAATCGTATTGGCTCACGGTAAAAAACCCAACCCGCGGATCAAATAATCGGGGCTGCATGGGTTCTTCTGGCAGCAAAATCATCGATTGGTTCATCTGTAGGCTAATGGTCTGTGTAGCACTATTGGAAGGCGGTTCAGACGCATCGTATGTCATGTCTTGCTTCACTTCAATATTCATCGGAAAGCTTTTCACACTGTTGATAAAACTTCGCGAACCATCCAATTTTTTTACTTTGTATTGCTTCCGAAGTCTCGGTCCGAGTCCGCTAATGGCCTGTACATCCGAAGTGAAGAATTTGGTCACATCAATCACCACGGCCGTACTGTCTTCATTGATGGCTTTAATGTCAAATGCTTCCAAGGTGGGTTCGTAATTGTTTACTGAAACCGACTTGCTAATGGCTTTGGTGCTGTCTGCAATGTTGGTGTAGCTTTTAACTTTGAGCAACAATTTGTCCTGAAAGCGTTCCCAGTGCACCACTTGCTCGTTCGTCTTAGAACCCGCGTTCACATAGCCTCCTCCTAAGCCAGTAGGGATTTGCGCAATTCTACTTACCCAAAGCATGTCTTTTTTATAGAACTTTTTAGGGATTTCGTAAAAATAATTGTCCTTGACTTTATGAACCTTAAAAAGGCCTTGATCCGTTACGGCTTCTTTGGTAATGACCTTTGAATAGGGCTGAATACCATTTTTATCGGTTTTCTTATTCGCGGCGGAAGCTTCTGTAGTTTTGGTTGATTTTTTCTTTTCTGAAAATGTTCCGCAAGAAACAAAAAATGCGGAAACAAGGAATAGGGTAAACAATTTTTTCATAGCGATGCGTTTTGCTGAACAAAATACGCATTACTATATAAAATTCATAGTGTTTTTAGGTCCTGCTTTTGATTATTGGATTGTGATTTCAACGTCTAGTTCGTATGGTAAACCTGTAGTGCCCGAAGCTTCTGTTGGATACGGACGAATGGCAATTGCGGTGACCGTTTGACGGTCATTTTGAAAAAAGACGTGGTTTTTCTGTTCCCCTGAATGCAATTCGCCAAAGATAATTTCAGACTGACGTGTTTCTTGTCCCGCTTCAGAAACTTCAACCAATAGTTTTGCGCGCCCTTGCCAAATACAGGTTGTGCCTGTGGGGCAGCGCGAATCTTCCAAAACCTCTTTAAAATGAAGGATCAAATTTCCAGATGTTATTTGATCACCCAGTTGAATCGAGAAAGTTCCGTTTTCAATAGCAGTTTCAGAAGTGTTTGTGCTCGGTGGCTCTTTCGAATCGGTAGATTTTGGCGTTCCGCAAGACGAAATGGCGAGCAATAAAAGAAGTATCGTTTTATACATAAGCATTCATCTGAACGTAAAGATATACATTAAGTTGTTTATGCTTTTCTTGACGCTACGTTTTTTGATGCTGCAGAAAGTATGGAGCTTTTCAAGAATTTAACTGAAGCAGACCGAAATAAGATCATATTCATTCACTTCAACCATACCAACCCTGTGATTCTAACAGAAGATGAGGCCGCAAAAACATTGCGTGCTGCTGGTTTTTGCTTGGCAAACATTAACGATTTT
>JAWWCH010000167.1:0-5178 GCA_033720575.1 Marinirhabdus sp. | reverse complement strand
GCTTTGTTCATAATCATAGGAAAGCTTGATAGGTTCATTTATATCGTCAAAATTTTCATCGGTAATGTTTGAAACGTTCAAAAGGCTGACATCGCTCAGATAGTTTGCATATCTATTTTGGCCTACGTCAGTATATTTTCGTCTATGGCTTAATGCAAAATAATTGGTAAGCCTTTGATTGACATTACCAGAAACCGCTAATTTTTCAGGATGTATGTTGGCCGTGGCAATCACCATTTGGTTTGTAGGTTGCACTATGGTGACCTCTTGAAGGTCAAAGCCTGGGGCGTCGGTTCGTACAATTAAGCCTGTTCCGTTAATGTAGCGCAAGGGCAATTGTGCAAAAGCTGTTTCTTTAACTGAACCATCTAGAATGTAACGCATATTTCCAACATCGACCGCACACAGCACCGCATTGAACTCTTCTGCTTTTGGATAGTTCACCCACCCTTTGTTCTTCGTAGCCACAAGTATGGGGTCGGCTCGTATCCCCAATGATTTAAGCATGTGTACCAATAATAGATTGATATCTCCTGAATCGCCTTTTTCATCGCGATACACTGACTTTACGTATTCGGTACCCCTACTATAGGTCTGGTCCCATTCGATCTTGTCCTTTACGTAGCGATCCACCATTTTTACCATGGTGAGTGTATCGGTAACACCGGCCAGAAGCGATTCTAAGTCCTTTTTATACAGTGCATCTCCGTTTCGCATTTGCGCTCCGAACCATTCTGCTTCATAAAACTTTTTAGCTACTTCTGTCCAGGTCTGAACGTAATTGGTGCGATGAAGTTCCATCAAGATGCTTCCTCTATGGTTATTGATGTTCCCCACGAATTCTTCGTCTTTGAGACCAGGAACATTTTCCCCCACAAAAATATCGGTCTGGGCGGCTTGCAATCGTTTGATCGGCAGCTGTACATATTGGTTCTGGCGCACCGATAGTTGTCCGTAATACCCGTTTGAAACACTGATCCGTTCATATTTGATGGGAAGTTTCATTTGGGTATAAAGTGCTGAAAGTCCGATGAAAATCACTTTGTATTTCAATTCGATGATGGACCCTTCTTTTACATTCGGAAAAGCCAATTTACTGATCTCATTATCCTTATCCACTTCCTCTACAAAGATACTTTGTTTGCCCACTTTGGTCTCTTCAATTTTTCCATCTACCAGGTTATAGGTCACTGCCTTAAGTTGGCGGATGTCGTCAAAAGAAATGGTCCAGTCTGAATAATCGAATCCTTCTTTATTCAGAATTTTGATTCGTTCATGAACCCACAACGTTTTTCCGTATTCAAATTCGATTTCGCGATACAGAATGATGGCGCTTTCGTCTGGGAACACATCGTCTGAAGTAGCTGCTAACTCCTCCTTGGTAACATCTCCAAACTTTCGCTCTTGGGCAACACTTATGGATGATGCAAAGGCTAAAAAAAAGAGGCAGTAGAATACATATTTCATAATCGCTTCAATACAATTTTTGATTTATCATTTTTCACTACTTGTTGAATAAATTCAACGTAGTCGGGGTAGGATTCTTTTGGAAATCGTCCTTCTTCAAGAACCAGGGCTCTGGAATATTCTAACGTAGTAGGATCTACCTTTTTAATGGAAGCAGTGTAGGTTCCAAAATCGGTTTGTAAGTGAATGGGATCAAAGACTGCTTCGACCTCGAAATCGCTTGGCACTTCTATTTCGATGACATCTTTATACGTTTTTCCACGTCTAATCTCAATAGGTAATTGCCTATCTGAATCGGGTTTTGGCAAATAGTCATACCTATTAAAAATGTTTGGGTTAAAAAGAACGCGGTCTCCGGCACGAACCACATAATTTGTTGTTCGGAAGTTGAGTTGTTCTTCAAATACAATCTGTTCTTTATCATTTCGGAGCTGGATATCACCGAGCTCTAAATTATTTAAATGACCGAACCTGTGCTTATACCTCAGCTTTTGTTCATTCTCTTTACTATTAACCTCCAAATACTTATGATTATACATTAAGCCTTCTGAGCGTTGGGAATACGTCCCTGAAAGAACCAAATCACTCGTGAGCACTGCTTTTGTATTTGCTTCTTGCAGGTTTTGCTCCGTAGCATACTTATGGGTAGTGATAAACTCGCCACCTTCCGGGGTAATCATCAACACCCTCCGATTGTCTGTAAAATCACCCAAATAATTGAACGGTATTTGCTGGCTCGTACATTCCAAAAAGACCATTTCGTCTTCCATCGGAACCGTTAGTATGACATGGTTGCCTTGCATGGCTACAAAGTCTTCCTTTAGATCTTGCCCATCATCTCCTGACTCTACGATGGTGTAATAAGACTCAATGCCCTGGCTTTTTAACAATGCCATGGTGTAGTTGGTCAATCCTTTACAATCGCCGTAACTTAGCTCGTGCACATCCATGGCACGGGCTGGCTTCCACCCTCCAATGCCTATACCTACAAACACATAGCGCGACTTATCCTGCATGTAGTTGTAGATCATTTTTGTTTTTTCCTTCGGACTCTCAACGTTGCGAACCAAGTCATCAATCTCACGTACCACCTCCTTATCCAATTCATCTTGGCCTTTGAGCAAATTTGCGTATTGCCATTTTCCGAACCCTTCCCAGGTATCAACATCGGCTGAAACTCCAGCCAATTCAAATTTTCTAGGGCGCAGACGCACCAAGGGCAAAAACTCATCTGGGTCTGGAGCGAGATAGGGCACAACGATGGGTTTGATGTTCGTGGCGCTATATTCGAGACTTGTTGGCGTCTCTCTCTTTTCAATGTTGTAAAGCTCAAGATTACGCTCTATTTTTCTTATGGGAACTTTAGATTCATTGCTAAAGCGATACGTACTCTTCTCTATCCCTACTTTCGTCCACCGAATGGGTTGGAATGGCTGAATCAATGGGGTATTGCTACTCGTGTATTCGAGAGTATAGACCATGGTAAAAGGATACGCCGGCGGAACAAATTCTAAGAATATTCTTCGATTATCAACATACATATATCCTTCAGAAGCTGAGACGTCAGTAAAGTCTTTTTCCTTAAAACGTTTGATGCGCTCCCCGTTTTTATCGAATAGGGTCGCTTCAATATTTTTAATACTCTTAGCCCCGTCATATGTAAAACTTGCCCCGATGGCACTAAGACCATTTTTATTTAATACGGTGACCACTCGTTCTATGGAAACATGGACTTTATTGTACCGGTTCAAAACCACTTCCGTAGTTTCGTTTCTAATGACGGCATTGGTAGATACGGTGAGGGGAGCTGGAATTTCCTTGTAAGCGTATTGCCCAAAAATGGATGTAGTAGCACTTAAAAAGGCGAGTAGTAATAATCTTTTCATTGATATGACTTGCGGCTCGGCAATATATTGGTTTCGAAAAAAACTGACAAATATCTTATTCGCGAATTTTCGAATCGATGAGAATGGTTACTGGTCCGTCATTCACCAAAGCCACATCCATCATAGCTCCAAAGACGCCGGTCTGCACCTTTTTTTGCAGGATCGATTCCAAATGTGTTATAAATTGTGTGTAAAGTGTCATTGCCTGATCGGGTTTTGCAGCACGGATGAACGAAGGTCTGTTGCCTTTTTTGGTACTCGCGTGCAGCGTAAATTGACTCACGACAATCACTTCGCCATCCACGTCGAGCAGCGCATCATTCATAGCGCCTTCTTGGTCTTCGAAAATTCGCAAATTCACGATCTTTCTGCAGAGCCATTCGATGTCAGACGCCTCATCACTGCCTTCAATACCCAACAAAATGAGCAACCCTTTTTCAATAGCCGCCACTTTTTCTTCGGAAACCGTTACCGAAGCTTTTTTAACCCGCTGAATCACAACTCTCATGTCTTAGATAATTTGATTTTCGCGTTAGACGCAGATGTATGTTAGTCGTTTTTATTATAAATATCTTTGCGAAAGTGATCTTCTTCTCCTTCCAGAATTTGAAGGTAACTTTTATAGCGCGACCAAGCAATTTCGCCTTCTTCCAACGCTTCTTTGATGGCGCAATGTGGTTCTTCCAAATGCAGACAGTTATTGAATTTACAGGCTTCTTTGCGTTCAAAAAACTCAGGAAAATAATCGCCCAATTCTTCTTTATCCATTTCAACCACACCAAACCCTTTTATGCCTGGTGTGTCAATGATTTTGGCGTCAAAGGAAAGATCGAACATTTCAGCAAAAGTTGTTGTATGTTGCCCCTGACTGTGCTGTTCTGAAATTTCAGACGTTTTCAAATTCAACGCAGGTTCAATGGCGTTGATCAATGTAGATTTACCCACGCCGCTGTGTCCCGAGAACATGCTCACTTTCTCCTCCATCAAAGCTTTCACCTTGTCAATGTTTTTGCCTGTTTTGGCTGAAATCCCAATACATTCATACCCTATGTTGCGGTACAGCGCGGCCATATATTTAATTTCCAGCAACTCATCATCAGAATAGGTGTCAATTTTATTGAACAATAATACCGCCTTGATATGGTAGGCTTCTGCAGTCACCAAAAATCGGTCGATAAATGTGGTAAAGGTGGGCGGATTATTCAAGGTCACCAACAGAAAAGCAATGTCAATATTTGCTGCAATGATGTGGGTTTGTTTTGAAAGGTTCACACTCTTTCTGATGATGTAATTATCGCGTTCTTCGATGGTATGGATGATCCCTATGGTTTCATCGCCTTTGGTTTCAACATCAAATTGCACATGGTCGCCCACAGCCACAGGATTGGTGCTTTTTATGCCTTCTATTCTGAATTTACCCTTAATTCGACACTCATAAAATTCACCCTGACGTGACTTTACGGTATACCAACTTCCAGTCGATTTGTACACTACCCCATTCATATTGTAAAAGTGCGAAAAGTTTTAATCATTGAACGCTTTCTTTTGGTGATTGATAGATTCCTGATGGATGGCTTTGTACAATTTAAGGATAAACTCTTCACTGAGTTGATTGTTCTCACCCTCCAAAATCATTCTTCCGAGAATTTCATTCCAGCGTTTCACCTGAAGAATGGCAACGTTGTGCTTCTCTTTTAAACTTCCTATGGAATCTGCAATCTTCATACGTTTCCCCATCATTTCCACAATGGCATTGTCTATCACGTCTATTTTGGAGCGCATGGCATGCAGTTCGCTTTGGAAGGCCATTTCGTCTTCTCCCTTT
>JAWWCH010000166.1:0-5178 GCA_033720575.1 Marinirhabdus sp. | reverse complement strand
GTTACCGAAAGTGCCATGGCCATCGCCATTGCTCGAGAGGGTGGAATAGGCGTCCTGCACAAAAACATGACTATTGCGCAACAAGCGGCTGAGGTAAGAAAGGTGAAGCGTGCCGAAAGTGGAATGATTCAAGATCCTGTTACCCTTCAAAAAGACAATACGGTCGGTGATGCACAATCCACCATGGCCGAATACAAGATCGGTGGAATTCCTATCGTGGATGACGCTGGAAAACTCATTGGAATTGTGACCAATCGTGATCTTCGATTTGAGAAGAACTATGATCGGAAACTGTCTGAGGTGATGACGTCAGATAATTTAGTGACGGTAAGTCAAGGTACTTCCTTGAAAGATGCCGAAGCGATTCTTCAAGAAAATAAAATTGAAAAACTTCCGGTTGTAGAAAAAGATGGGACCCTATTGGGACTCATTACGTTTAGAGACATCACCAAGCTCACCCAAAAGCCAACGGCCAATAAAGATAATTATGGTCGCTTGCGCGTGGCAGCTGCTTTGGGAGTTACCGGAGATGCGGTAGAACGTGCTGAAGCGTTGGTGCAAGCACAAGTTGATGCGGTGATTATAGATACTGCTCATGGTCATACCAAAGGGGTAGTTGCCGTACTGAAGGAAGTAAAGAAAAAATTTCCAGAATTGGATGTGGTGGTTGGAAATATTGCCACAGCCGAAGCTGCCAAATACCTGGTTGACGCAGGAGCCGATGCAGTAAAAGTAGGAATAGGCCCCGGTTCTATTTGTACGACACGTGTCGTAGCTGGTGTTGGATTCCCGCAGTTTTCAGCCGTTCTTGAAGTGGCTGCTGCTATCAAGGGGAGCGGAGTTCCGGTTATTGCAGATGGGGGAATACGGTATACCGGTGATATTCCAAAAGCCATTGCCGCTGGGGCAGACTGTGTCATGTTAGGTTCCCTATTGGCAGGAACCAAGGAATCTCCGGGAGAGACCATTATCTACGAAGGGAGAAAATTCAAGAGTTATCGTGGCATGGGTTCTGTTGAAGCTATGAAACAGGGTTCGAAAGACCGGTATTTCCAAGATGTGGAAGACGATATCAAAAAACTAGTACCAGAAGGCATCGTGGGTCGTGTACCTTACAAAGGTGAATTGGTGGAAAGCATGACGCAATTTATCGGCGGATTGAGAGCGGGGATGGGCTACTGCGGCAGTGGTGATATTGAGACCCTCAAAAACACTGGAAAGTTTGTGAAAATCACATCTTCAGGAATTCATGAGAGCCACCCACATGATGTGACCATCACCAAGGAGGCGCCAAATTATTCGAGATAGATCAAGATTCGTATAATTGTCCGCGATTGGGTTTTAGACGTTCTCGGAGGTCGTTCATGCATTTTTTCTCTACCACCAGGTAGGCTACATGGTGCATTTCTGTAATTTTTTCGGTGGCACAAAGTGTGTTTTGGAGGCTTTCGGCCACAGCGAATTCTTTCAAGTGAACCGCATGATGTTCTGCAATGGGAGCGGCATTGGGTCCGCGGAAATCCCAGATCAGTTTAACGCGTTCCATCAGGATTGGTTTTCTACTGAAGTTCCATGTTCAACAAAGTTTTTAAAATCGTTGAGGTATTTCTGCGATTGTTTTTTAAAAGCCCCTGGCATCAAAAAACCGATCAACTTCATTCCGAAACCTTGAAATTGAAATTCACTTTCGCTTCGCCAGCGCGTGGTCTGTGGATCTATTTCCTCAAAATAATTTTTCTGAATATTATGAACTCCTTTGGCATCATACGTAGCGTGAAACTCAGTAGGAAAATCTCGCTTTAGTATGGTCTCAATCATTGTCATATCCCGTTTTCCCATTTTATAGCGAAGTTCCATTTGTGCCCCTTCGGTGCCAGGCGTTCCCTTTATAAAGTGATATTCTTGCAACCCACGCTGCCAATGTTTCATGTTTTCAGCGTTGTCCAGTTTTTCAATTACTTCAGTGCGGGGCTTATGGATGTCTACGGTTGTGGTGTATTTCATAACTAAAATGTTTCAATGTACAAGATACTACATTTTCAAATTTTCGACCTTCTTCAGAACACACTATTTCGCTTTGAAAAACGTTTTTCATTTTAATGAATCAACCCATAGGATTTTGTTATTTTTGCGAACCTTTCAAAATCAGTAAGAAAAACCATGAATAAAGTAGTACTAAGTATTTTAACAGTATTTGTCTTATGTTTCTCGGCCGTTGCACAACAAGATCAGGTATTACTTACCGTAGATGGAACGCCTGTATATGCATCTGAATTTAGCAGAGTGTATAAGAAGAATCTGGAATTGGTTCAGGATGAGCGCCAGAAAACCGTTGATGGTTATCTCGACTTGTTCATCGATTATAAGTTAAAAGTAAAAGAGGCGCAGGCCCAGGGCTTGGACAAAAAGCAAACCTATTTACGTGAGTTCGAAAAATACCAAGAGCAATTGTCTCGGTATTATATTTATGAAGATAATGTTACGTCAGACCTCGTGCGCGAGGCTTACGAACGCGGCCAAGAAGAAATTGAGGCAAGACATTTGTTGATATTGACTTCATACTCAGACAGCCCAGCAGATACCTTAGCGGCCTACAATAAAATCAAGAAGTTAAGGGAACAGGCCCTAAATGGTGCCGATTTCACTACCTTGGTAAAAGAAAATTCTGAAGAACCCAATGCTTCAGAATCTGGCGGACAATTGGGTTATTTTTCTGTATTCTCTTTAGTGTACCCGTTTGAGACTGCCGCGTATAATACACCAGAGGGTGAAATCTCAGAGATTGTGAGAACCCGATTTGGCTATCATATCATTAAAGTTACCGGAAGAAGAGCGCGCGAACCAAAACGGACGGTTTCACATATCATGATTTCTGACAGAAATGACAATACCCGAACATTCGACCCGGAAGAACGCATTAACGAAATCTATCAACTATTGCAACAAGGACAATCTTTTGAAGAATTGGCGAAACAATATTCTGAAGATAAAGGATCAGCCAATCAGGGCGGACAGCTACGTCCGGTGGCAAAGGGAGAGATTACCGCAGAAGTTTTTGACCAAAAGATCTTTAGCTTAACTGAAGAAGGTGAGGTTACCAAACCGTTCAAGAGCAGTGTGGGTTGGCATATCGCACGTCTGGATAAGATCAACGACAATCCTTCATTTGAAGATGAAGAAGACATGCTCACCCGTCGTGTCAAGGACGGCACCCGTTCAAAAATAGTGACGGCAGCCGTTAAGAATCAGATTATGGACAAATACGGTTTTAAGATGGGAGCTCCCTACCTTGAGTATTTCAAAACATTTGTTACCGAAGACCTAAAGCGTGGCCGCTGGAAGTATGAGCCTATTCCCGAAAACGAGAACAGCGTAATGTTTACCATAGGTGATAGACCCATTTATTTTGAGGACTTTGCTTTATATCTTAGTAAAAACCAAATGCCCAGACAAAGTTTCAGCACCGTAGGGGAAGCTTTGGTAACCATCTACGATACGTTTGAAACCGAAACCCTAAAATCATATTACAAAGACAAATTGGAAGACGAAGATCCCGAGTATGCCGCGGTAATTTCAGAGTATCGCGATGGGCTGCTTATCTTCGACCTTATGCAGAAAAACGTTTGGAATAAAGCCAAAATGGATACGACCGCTGCCAAGGCGTTTTATGAAGCTTCCAAAGAAAAGTACAAGTGGAATACACGTGTAGATGCTATTATTGTGAACGCTAGTGAAAAATCATATGCAGAGCAAGCAAGAACCCTGTTGATGGAAGGTGCTTCAGTAGATGCCATCAAAAAAGCATTGAATACAAATGAACAGGTAAACGTGATTCTGAGCGCCGGCACGTTTGAAGAAGATTCGAAGGCTTTGCCCCAAAATCTTGAGCTGAATGTAGGTGTTTCTGAAACACTTCAACAAGAAAATCGTTATTCTGTTGTAAAGGTGAATGAGGTAATTCCACCTTCAATTAAGTCATACGATGAAGTGCGAGGCAAAGTGATGACCGAGTATCAACAATACCTAGAGGAGCAGTTGATGGATGAATTGCGCGAAAAGTATACGGTCGATGTCAATAAAAAAACCTTGAAAAAACTAAAGAAGGAATTAGAGCAATAATGCGGAACATCTTTTTTTTACTGTTTTCGATAGTTTGGCTTACTAGTTGTGACTATCTAAAGACTACCGATACCAAAGTACCGGTGGCCCGAGTGAACAGTAGTTATTTGTACCAAGAAGACATTGAGGGGCTCATTTCAGAAAATACGTCAAAAGAAGATAGCACATTGATTGTAAGTAGTTACATCAATCGTTGGGCTACGCAACAATTATTGATGGATCAGGCACGCATCAATATTTCTGAAATGAAGCAGCAGGCCTTTAATAAATTGGTGGAAGACTACAGAAAAGACCTGTACACCGAAGCATATAAAAGCACCATTGTGCTGCAGATGTTAGACAGCACAGTGTCTCAGCGCGAATTACAAGAGTTTTATGAGGCGAATAAGGAGAATTTTAAGCTGAACGATGAATTGTTTAAACTTCGTTATATTCAGGTTAACGAAGGCTTCGGAAATCTGGCGTCCACCAAGAAGCGTTTAGAGACCTTTGATGAGGACGACATAGAGAAGTTGGAGACTGAGAGCATTCAGTATAAAGCGTTTAATTTTAACGATTCAACCTGGGTGAAACGCGCAGCCCTTACCGAAGTGCTGCCAATTTTACAGAACGCTGACGAATCGCTTTTAAAAAAATCGAATTTTATCGAGCTACAAGACTCATTAGGAGTATATTTGGTGAAAATTGTAGATAAGCTGAACCCCAAGGATATCGCACCCTTGTCACATGTTGAGCCTACGATAAGACAGGTTATTCTCAACAAAAGAAAACTAGAATTAATCAAGAAATTAGAGTCAGACATAACGAGAGATGCACTTAAAAACAACAATTTTGAAATATATGAAGATGAATAATGTATTTGTGGCGCTTATGATGTTGCTCACAAGCGTAAGTTTTGCGCAAGATTCTATCGCAACTGCTCAAGAAACCAATCGAATGGTGGCCGTTGATACGGTAAAGAAATCGTTTGATAGGTATAAGGTTGAAGGCGTAGCGGCTGTAGTGGGTGACTACGTGGTATTGGACAGTGATATCGATAAGGGATATTTGGAGTTTCAG
>JAWWCH010000165.1:0-5201 GCA_033720575.1 Marinirhabdus sp. | reverse complement strand
GTGGTAGCAGAACCACTCAATTGGTACATCGGTTGCTATATGCCGCTTTGATTGAAGCAAGAAGCTGCGAACGCTTCCGGTTACTGAGCGAAGCATTGGAAGATGCAGAATTAGCCGAGTTTTATAGAAAACTCATGGTGAGCGAAGCCAATCATTACACCATGTTCTTAGGATTTGCCCGACAATACGGCGAACGTGCTGAAGTGGATACCAAGTGGAACGAATTACTTGCCTTTGAGGCCGAAGTCATGAAAGAATTAGGAACTAAGGAAACCATACATGGGTAAATGAAAAAAGTTGATGATTTCTCATCAACTTTTCCTCAGGTTTATCAAAAAATCAATATTTAAAACATCTCGACCCATTCCACTCTCCACAAATAACTAATTCTGAGCAACTGAAAACGCCCTGCGTTTTGCATGTATCATAATACGGGCAACTACCAGTTAAATCAACATAACAATATTCAACTTCTGATCGATCTGTATTATCAAAATCTAGTTGGGTAAAATCAGATTCAACATCATATTTAGTAACTAATATGAACTGACTTTTGGATGATCCATCTTTCTTCCCAAGAATATTAACCATAAAGTCATTTTGAGCAGTCTGGTGTAGCTCTAATGCATCAATTTGATCAAATAATTGTGGGTGGGCTTTCTCAAATTTTCTCATTAACGCTTCATTGTCAATAATTTTGACTAAACTGTTGGAATTATTAATTAAAGTGAAATCATGGTTCTCACCACTAAATGGTTGAAATGCAACCAAAGCTAACGAAAGGACACAAACGCCCATTAAAAATAAATTTTTCATAATATAAAGTAGGTTAAATTAATAATACTTTGAAGATAGTATTAAATAATTATAAAAAGTAGTCTTTTTCTTACTTTTTATTAACAATATAAAAATTCAGTTACTAGTATTGAATTTCAATATCTTTAGCCTTTTTCTCGTTGTACAGACTTTTTACGATGCCATCGGCAAGACCAATTTTAGGCACGAAAATGTTTTTGGCCTTACACCACTTCATGGCAGATAGGTAAATACGTGTGGCCGGCACGATAACGTCGGCTCGGTCTGGATTCATTTGGAGTTCGAAAATGCGTTCGTGGTAGGTCATTTCCTTTATTTTTTCAAAATAATTGACCATGAAGAAATAGCTTAGTGGTTTGCCGATTTTCTTACCACTGCTTTTGTAGATACTATTGATGTTTCCACCAGAACCAATAACATTGACTTTATCATAGCGTTCGGTGTTTTCTTTGACCCAATCGCGAACTTCATCCCAAATCGATTCACGCACCATATCGTTTAACACCCGTACGGTGCCTAATTTAAACGATCTACTGGTTATGCTTTTCCCATTGGCATATACGGTGAATTCAGTACTTCCCCCACCCACATCTACATATAAAAACACTTTGTTGTCTTCAATCAAATCCTTCAAGTCGGTTGAAGCGATAATAGCGGCTTCGTCTGAACCATCAATGATGTGTATTTGCAGCCCCGTTTTCTCAAGTATTTTTTCCGCAATGCTAGCTCCATTTCGCGCTTCCCGCATAGCACTGGTAGCACAGGCCCGATACGACACCACATTATGGGTTTTCATGATGAGGTCGAAAGCCGTCATGGCATCTACCATTCTCAGATAGTTTTTTTCTGAAATTTTTTCCTCTAGAAATACATCAGCACCCAAACGAATGGGAACGCGCACCAAAGAGGTTTTTTTGAAGAGCGGCGGGGTGCCTTCTTTTTCGAAAACCGTGGCAATAAGAAGCCGTATGGCGTTAGATCCAATATCGATGGCTGCATATTTCTCAATGGTTAACATTTATGAATTTAATTTTTGTTGGTAATATTCGTAGGTTTTGAATTGGGAACGAATAGGTTCCTTTTTATTTCTTCGGTATTTGTTAATGGGTTTATTGGTAATAATGCGTGCTTTAACATTGTCATTCCAACATATCTCAAAGGTATCGTGTATTTCCTTTTTGATGTCTTCATCGTAAATCGGACAAGATATTTCGACCCGATTATCCAGGTTTCTACCCATAAAATCGGCAGAAGATATATACATCTTTTTGTCACCAGCATTCTCAAAGATATACAATCTAGGGTGCTCCAAGAACTTGTCTATAATGCTAATCACTTCAATGTTCTCACTCATTCCCTCAACACCGGGTATGAGACAGCAAATGCCTCTAATGATCAATTGAATTTTCACCCCCGCTCTACTCGCTTCGTACAGTTTATCAATCATCTTGAAATCAGACAAACTGTTCAGTTTTAGGCGTATTCCACTAGAAAGACCTGCCTTGTGATTTTCGATTTCGGTTTCGATTAACCCATAAATGGCATTTCTAGTGTAATGTGGCGATACGATGAGATGCCTGTATTTCTTTACCTTATAATTTACTTCGAAGAAATCGAACACCTTATTGATTTCTTTGCAGATTTTCTGGTTTGCGGTAAACAATGTGTAATCGGTGTAGATCCGGGCTGTGGATTCATTGAAGTTTCCTGTAGAAACAAAGGCATAACGCTTGAGCTTCTCATTCTCCATACGTTCCACCAAACACGCTTTGCAATGCACTTTTAAGCCCGCCACCCCAAATATGAGACGAACACCCTCACTCTGCATTTGTTCTGCGTATTTTATATTGGCCGCTTCATCAAAACGCGCTTGCAGTTCAATTTGGACCGTCACATCTTTACCATTTTTGGCTGCGTTGATGATGGAACTTGCGATGTGCGACACTTCCGCTAAGCGATAAATGGTGATCTTGATAGATCGTACTTTGGGATCTAGTGCTGCTTCCCTTAAAAACTTTACTACGTATGAAAAAGTCTGATAAGGGGCATACAAAAGGTAATCCTTCTCAGAAATCTTATCGAACAGACTACCTTGTAAACTCAATCCCTGAATGGGCAGTGGTTGAATCTTTTTGTATTGTAGTTCACTTTTTCCGAGACTCGGAAATTTCATATAATCGCGACGGTTGTGATATCTTCCTCCAGGAATGATACTGTCAGTGTCATCTATTCCCATCTTGTCCATCAGGAAGCGCAAAGTGCCTTTGTCGATACTTTTATCATAGACAAACCGTACCGGGTCACCTACACTTCGGTTCTTCACACTCTTCGAGATTTTCTCTATAAAACTTCTACTGAGGTCGCTATCAATATCCAATTCAGCATCTCTGGTTATTTTTATCATGTGCGCAGAGATTGCTTCATACTTGAAAATGCTAAAAATATTGTGCAAACAGAAGCGTATCAAATCATCCAGAATGATGATGTATTGCTTCTCACCTTCCTGAGGCAGCACAACAAAGCGTTCAATGGATCTCGGTATTTCTATAAGTGCATAATTGTTCTTCTGCTCAAAAGTTTCATCTTCCTTACTCATCTTCATCTTAACCGCTAGATAGGCGGCGCTATCTTTTAGCGTAGGAAACTGCTCCAATTCACCGATCATGATCGTAACCAGTGCCGGACTCACTTTTCGGATAAAATAATCTGAAATAAAGGCGCTCTGGGCATCGGTCACTTCGTGTTCATCAATGATGTAAATATTTTCATCCTGAAGCTGGGCTTCAATATCGCTCAGAATACGCAAACTGGTTTTTTGCTGATCAATTACAGTTTGGGTGATTTCTTCCAATAATTTTTTGGCCGTGATTCCCCCTAAAAAGCTCTTGCCCCCTTTTCCTGCCTCCGCAATGCGCTTAATGGTGGCATAGCGCACTTTGAAAAATTCGTCAAGGTTGTTTGAAAAGATTCCGATAAATCGCAAACGTTCAATGAGGGGGGTGGTTTCGTCTTCAGCCTCCTGCAAAACGCGTGCATTAAATTGGAGCCAACTTAATTCTCTATTGTAATAGCGATTGTCGGCTTTGTTGTATTCGTCTATTTTTTCTGTCATTTTTTCAAATGTCTTGGAAACACCATACTGGTAGTCTTACCGGTGGAAATATCACTCCATGATTCCTCGTCAAATTCAATGATTACAAATCCGCAAGTCGGTAAGTTCTCAATATACTGATTCCCCAACATATTCGCAATGCTGGTAAAGGCGTGATTATGCCCAACAATCATCACACAATTCAATTCGTCGTCAAAATTTTTAATGACAGACATCACGTCCTGTCCACTGAAATCATACAGCGAATGATCTGTTGAAAAATCACTGTCTTCAATTTGAAAGGCATCCTTGAAATACTGAGCAGTGGTCAAGGCACGGACAGCATCGCTGCTAACGATCTTTTCAGGAGCACTGTAATTCGTGGACACATATTCTGACACCAGTTCACCATCATTTTTTCCTCGACCTTTCAACGGACGCTGATGGTCTATCACATCGTGCTTCCAAGACGATTTGGCGTGTCGTACCATATACAATGTTTTCATAACAAAACTTCTTTTTTTTTAAAACTATCGCATTACTTCTAGTGCTGATCAGTGTTGGGTTGAAGTACGGAATATCTAGGGTTGTAGCCGCCGAATCGTCCATTCTTCACCCGATTTGACATACTGAATTCGGTCATGCAGTCTACTCCTTCTACCTTGCCAAAATTCAAATTCTTCAGGAACCACAAGGTAGCCTCCCCAATTTTTAGGTTTTGGCACTGCTTTGCCTTCGTATTTTTTCTCCAATGCTGAAAGTTGTTCTTCTAAAGCTGACCGACTGGAAATGGGTTCAGATTGGTCTGATACCAATGCTCCGAGTTGGCTTTTTCTAGGTCGTTTTTCGAAATAGGCCTTGGACGTTTCTTCCGAAACTTTCGAGGCTACACCTTTTATAATCACTTGTTGCTCCAGCGCGGGCCAGAAAAAAGAAAGACAGACTTTTGGATTTGCAGCAATGGCTTGACCTTTCTCGCTACCGTAATTGGTATAAAACACGAATCCATTATCATTGTACTCTTTCAACAACACCACGCGCCCTCGGGGAAAACCGCTGGCATCAACCGTACTTAAAGTCATCGCATTGATTTCCTCAATTGTTCCTGAGGCTTCGGCCGCCTCAAACCATTCCTTAAATTGATCCTTAGGGTGGGCAGCCACATTAGATTGATCCAGCTCCCCTTTTTCATACGATTTACGGTATCCGTGTAATTCTTGACTCATCAGCAATACTTTATGTAAAAATACGAAGAAAAATAGCGGAAACACAAGGGTTGCGTTAAATTTGGGTT
>JAWWCH010000164.1:0-5204 GCA_033720575.1 Marinirhabdus sp. | reverse complement strand
TTCCACCTGATGGCGTGCCACAGATAGAGCCTCTTCAAAATTTCGTTCTTTGATGAGGCGCAAAAATTTTCTGGATCCCGCCACGTTGGTTCGCTCCCCGACGTTGATAAAATTGCTTTCAGGGGTGATAACCAAAGGTTCTAGACCAGATAATTTTAAGTGCCGCTGTTGCTTCATAATCGATTCTAAAGGTGGTTTGTTTCTAAAATGGCAGTTTTCTAAGGTCTACGTTACCTCCGGAAAGTATAATTCCTATTTTTTTGTTTTTAAAGCGAAGTTTTTCACGTAAAATGGCTGCCAATGGTACTGCACAACTGGGTTCTATGATTATTTTCATACGTTCCCAAATCAATTGCATGGCTGCGATAATTTCGTGTTCTTCTACACGGATGATTTCTGAAACCAATTCTTGAATGATTGGAAAATTGATATCGCCTAAATGTGTCCGTAGTCCATCTGCCACGGTATCGGCGGTTTGGTTGGTTTCTATTTTTCCCGATTGTAGCGAACGATACGCATCATCAGCCTCAAAAGGCTCACCTCCAATAACAGTACAGTGGCTACCACCGTACTCGGCAGCTAAAGCCGTTCCAGCAATGAGTCCGCCACCGCCAACGGGTGCCATGATGACCTCTAAATTAGGGTGCTTTTGTAACAGCTCTGCTCCCGCAGTGGCATTTCCTAAAATGACATCCCTGTTGTTTGAAGGGTGTAAAAAGGTGGCTCCTGTACGTTGTTGAATTGCTGCTGAAGTCTCCTCTCGCGCTGAGATGGTGCTCTCACATTCGGTGACCAGTGCGCCATAACCTTTTACCGCTTGTTTTTTTACCGAAGGCGCATTTTCAGGCATGACCACATAGGCCGTTACCCCTAAGTTTTTCGCCGCCAAAGCCACTGCTTGTCCGAAATTACCAGACGAATGGGTGACTACTCCCGCTTTTTTTTGTTCGTCTGTAAGGTTTAAAATGGCGTTTACCGCTCCTCTCATTTTGAATGCACCCATTTTTTGGAAATTCTCACATTTGAAGAACAGTTGGGCGCCGCTCAACGTATTGAGGGCAGTTGAGGTAAGCACGGGCGTTTGATGTACCTGTGGTGTAACCAACTTTATTGCGTTTTCAAGGTCAATTTTGGAGGGTATGCTCATAGCTGGGTCATTTTTTCGAGTAAGGGTCTAGGTTTATATGTTCCTGCCAATTGGGCAATGGCTTTGATATGTTCGGGTGTGGTACCACAGCAGCCGCCTATGATGTTCACCAATTGCTTTTCCAAATAGGTACGCACTTGATCTGCCATTTGCTGTGGCGTTTCATCGTACTCACCAAATGCATTGGGCAATCCGGCGTTCGGATATGCCGAAACCGCAAAATTTGTACGGTGTGCAAGTACTTCGAGATGTGGCGCCAACTGTTTAGCACCCAAGGCACAGTTAAAGCCAATACTCAACAATGGTATATGTGAGACCGAAATCAGAAAGGCTTCAGCCGTTTGTCCAGACAGGGTTCTGCCAGACGCATCGGTAATGGTTCCGCTTAGCATGATGGGAATATCGATGTTCCGTTCTTCTTTGATTTCTTGAATAGCAAAAAGCGCGGCTTTGGCATTTAAGGTATCAAATACCGTTTCTACCAGCAACATATCCACGCCACCATCTATCAATGCCTCGGCCTGTTGTTTATATGCGATTCGTAGGGCGTCAAAGGTGATGGCTCGATATCCCGGATCATTGACATCGGGCGACATGCTTGCCGTTTTATTGGTGGGCCCCATGGCGCCCGCTACATATCGTGGCTTATCTGGATTTTGAGCGGTAAACTCATCTGCTACTTGTTTTGCAATTCTTGCGCTTTCAACATTTAACTCGTACACGAGATGCTCCATGTTGTAATCGGCCATGGCAATGGTGGTAGCCGAGAACGTATTGGTTTCTACAATGTCTGCACCCGCTTCAAAATAGGCTGCATGTACTTCGGCAATGGCTTTGGGTTGCGTAAGTGAGAGCAAGTCGTTATTCCCTTTTACCGAATTTTCAATGTCTTTAAATAGGTTGCCACGGAAATCTTCTTCGGAAAATTGATAGCGTTGCAGCATGGTACCCATGGCTCCATCGAGCACCAGGATACGATCTTGCAGGGCTTCATAAATGTTCTTTTTCATCGTGTTTTCTTTCTAGCGAGAGGGATAGCAGCGGCATCCCAGTTTGCAATCTACAGCAAACGGGATACAGCGAATAGCCTGCCTGCCGTCAGGCAGGCCCGACCTTGCGCCACTGCTATAGCAGTTGTGCAGGGGCTCGCCCTAATTATTATTATAGCGATCAAGAAAGTTGGAAAGGGATTTGTTGTTTGCGTTATCTATTTCTGAACCATCAGAATAGAATGTAGCACCTTCATGCGACCTACAACATAGGTGGCAAGGGTTGCTAAGGCTTCACAGGGTCTAATCCCTCCGCCTTTCTTGATAACTTTCAGTACGTAATGAACTTGCACAAAGTAACAGCATCCTAGTGGATTTGCCAAAAATGAGACTATAAATTTCGTGGTACTACATGGTTACGAGGTCTGCAAGGCTGGTATGCTCAAAAATCTGTAGGTTGGTATCACGTACTTTTTCCATGAGACTATTGACACTGCAGGTGTCTTCGTCGGGGCAGTCTTCACAACGCTCATAGAAATTGAGGCTGACGCAGGGCACCAGCGCTATGGGACCTTCAAGTACTCGATACACACTAGCTATGGTAATGTCTTCTGGTGGTTTGGCCAAAAAATACCCGCCGCCTTTTCCTTTTTTGGATTCTAAGATTCCTGCTTTGCGCAGGATCAATAGGATGCTTTCCAAAAACTTTTGTGAAATGTTCTCGGCATCTGAAATCACAGCAATCTGCACCGGCTCATCACTCTTCTGATTGGCCAGATACGTAAGGGCTTTAAGTCCGTATTTTGTTTTGCGGGATAACATATATTAGCTTGTTTTAACCCCATTTACCACAATATCATAGGTTATGGCTACTTGTGGTTCTAAGGTTAAAGATACGGAACAATACTTTTGGAAACTCAGCTGTGCTGCCTTTTTTGCCTTCATCGGGTCTATATCTCCTTCCAATAGTATAGCAATATGAATGGATTTGAACGGTTTGGCCTGCTGTTGCGCTACGCGCTCTCCATTAATCTCCATCTTATAATCCGTAATTTGCTGTCGTTGCTTCTGCAAAATAGACACCACGTCTACAGCACTACACGCACCAACGCTCATTAACAATAGTTCCATGGGACTGGCACCGTTTGGGCCATTGTCTATAGGGATGGGAATGGGTTGCTTTCCAAAACCATTGAACCAATACGTATCATTTTTTCGTTCTAATAGTACTTTCATCGTTCCTAATTTTATGACCCTTCTACAACTTTTGTCCACACAGGATTAAAGGGTTGATACCGCTTGATCGGGGCTAAGCTTTATACTTTATCGCTTACCTAAATTCAAAGGTATTGACCTTCACAAGTATAAAGGTTGTAAAACAAAAGGTAGAATTCCAAAAAAATTGCTGTATTTTTAGATGTTAGCAGAAACACAATGTATCACCTAACTGATTATGAGGCTTTTATTTATATTCTTGTTATTTACTTGTTTTTCATTTTCTACGCAAGCCCAAGAACATGCGGGCGTCTTTCCGCAAAACTATTTTGGAATATATAAAGGCAATTTACAAATGTACAAGGCGAAGGCAAAAGAAAGCATTCCTATGGAGTTCCATTTAGGCCCTACAGATACGTTGGGTCGCTATGATTACACTATTATATATGGTGAAGGTGAATCACGGCAAGTACGAAACTACACCTTAGTGGAAAAAGATGCTTCCAAAGGCCAATATGTGGTAGACGAAAATAATGGTATCGCATTGAACTTTCAGGTTATCGCGAACAGCATGTACGCTCTTTTTGAGGTAAACGGTTCGTTGCTCACCACTCAGTTGACCTTTGATGAGCATACCCTGATTTTCGAAATAACAATGGCGTCCAAATCGGACGCGGAGACCACTACATCTGCCGATGAATCCAAAATTGATGTGCATTCGTATCCGCTCAAAACCGTTCAACGAGCGGTGCTACAAAAGCAATAAGCTGTTTTTTTATTGTAATTCTTTCAGTACCTTTGCCCTCATTGAGAGGAAAGATTTGACTGATTGCAACCTCTTCTGAATCGATGATCATTCGAGGATGAGACCCTGACACCAAAAGGGGAATAAAAAATGCTAAAGGCAGTGCAAACTACCTTCGACGTTTTCGTCAAATCTCACCCAGCATAAAATTTCAATTTATAAAAAGAAAAGAATGGCGTATTTATTTACCTCAGAAAGTGTTTCTGAAGGCCACCCAGACAAAGTAGCAGATCAAATTAGTGATGCCCTTATTGACAATTTTTTAGCGTTCGATCCACAGAGCAAGGTAGCGTGTGAAACCTTGGTAACTACGGGTCAAGTTGTTTTGGCAGGCGAAGTGAAAAGCAACGTTTACCTAGATGTCCAAAAAATTGCGCGAGATGTAATCAATACCATTGGGTACACCAAGGGAGAATATCAGTTTGATGGTAATTCTTGTGGTGTGCTTTCAGCGATTCACGAGCAAAGCGATGATATCAATAGAGGTGTAGATCGCGCTAGTAAGGAAGAACAGGGAGCAGGTGACCAAGGAATGATGTTCGGATATGCTACAAGAGAAACCGAAGATTACATGCCATTGGCCTTGGATCTTTCACACAGAATCTTAAAAGAACTTGCGGTGTTGCGAAGGGAAGCCAAAGATATTCCGTATTTGCGTCCTGATTCGAAGAGCCAGGTTACCATTTCGTACGACGACGACAATACGCCAGAGCGCATTGAAGCCATTGTGGTCTCTACCCAACATGATGAATTTGACAGTGATGACACGGCAATGTTGGCCAAGATCAAAAAAGATATCATCGAAATTTTGATACCACGGGTGAAGGCTCAGTTAAAGCCAGAAATAGCGGCATTATTCACCGATAAGATCACCTATCATATCAATCCTACTGGAAAATTTGTGATTGGCGGACCGCATGGAGACACCGGATTAACGGGAAGAAAAATTATTGTAGACACTTACGGTGGAAAAGGCGCCCACGGAGGTGGTGCTTTTAGTGGAAAAGATCCATCTAAAGTAGACAGATCTGCAGCCTATGCCACAAGA
>JAWWCH010000163.1:0-5206 GCA_033720575.1 Marinirhabdus sp. | reverse complement strand
TAGCCACCAACATGGCAGGTCGTGGTACCGATATTAAACTTTCGAAGGCAGTAAAAGAAGCCGGCGGTTTGGCCATTATCGGAACCGAGCGCCACGATTCGCGTCGTGTAGACAGACAGCTTCGTGGTCGTGCCGGTCGTCAAGGAGATCCCGGAAGCTCTCAGTTTTACGTATCATTGGAAGATAACCTCATGCGTCTCTTTGGTAGTGAACGAATTGCCAAGATGATGGACCGAATGGGCTTGAAGGAAGGCGAGGTGATTCAGCATAGCATGATTTCAAAATCGATTGAGCGTGCGCAAAAGAAAGTGGAGGAAAACAACTTCGGCATCAGAAAGCGACTGTTAGAATACGATGATGTAATGAACGCACAGCGTGAGGTAGTGTACAAGCGTCGCTATAACGCCCTTTTTGGAGAACGTTTACGAGTAGACGTTGCCAATATGATCTACGACACCGCTGAAGTGATTACCGAAGGCAACAAACTAGCTCAAGATTACAAGAATTTCGAGTTTGAATTGATTCGATATTTCTCAATGAGCTCCCCTATTTCGGAAAAGGAATTTGAAGACATGGGTGTGCAGCAGATTGCCGGAAAAGTGTACAAAGCTGCATTTGCACACTACAAAGAAAAGATGACCCGTAATGCTGAAATGGCCTTTCCGGTAATCAAAAATGTATACGAGAACCATAAGGAACAGTACCAACGTATTCTTGTGCCATTCACCGATGGCGTAAAGACCATCAACGTAGCTACCAATTTGGAGAAAGCCTACGAAACCGAAGGTACACAGCTGGTAAATGATTTTGAGAAGAACATCACCTTGGCCATCATTGACGATGCGTGGAAAACCCACCTTCGAAAAATGGATGAATTGAAACAATCGGTACAACTGGCCGTTCACGAACAGAAAGATCCATTATTGATCTACAAGTTTGAAGCGTTCGAATTGTTTAAGGCCATGATTGAAAAAGTGAATAAGGAAGTTATTTCCTTCTTGTTCAAGGGTGAGCTTCCGCAGGAAAATCAGCAACAAATTAGAGAAGCACGCCAATCACGCCCTAAAGAGAAGCTGAGCGAACAGAAAGAAGAAATACAGAACTTGGACGAGCGCGCTGCCGAATCGAGAGCGGTAGGGCAAACCCAACGCCAGCAGCAACAAGTGACCGAGACCATCGTACGTGAACAACCAAAAATTGGTAGAAACGATAAGGTGACCATCAAACACGTGATGAGTGGCGAAAGCAAAGAGGTAAAGTACAAGCAAGCCCTTCCCTTAATCAAAAAAGGAGAATGGGTATTGGTAGATCAAAACTAAGCCTTCACCAGAAATTGATAGAGCACCTCAAATATGAATTTTGAGGTGCTCTTTTTTTGTATATTCACTCCACTAACCCAATCCAATTATGAAAGCAATTAAAATAGAACTGAAGTGGGCCTTCATCTTTACCATTACCATGTTGGCCTGGATGCTCTTCGAAAAAACCTTAGGTTGGCATGAAGAGAATATTGAAAACCACCAATGGTTAACGCTTTTGTTTCTCCCTTTTGGCATCTTAATGTATGTTTTGGTAATGAGAGAAAAAAGGAGACGCCATTATGACAAGAAATTGACATGGCTACAAGGTTTTGTAACCGGTCTTAAAATGGCGGTGTTTGTAACACTACTTTCTCCCGTGGCACAATTTATAACGCACAATTATATAACGCCAGAATATTTCAACAACGTCATTGAATATTCTGTAACCAATGATATCATGACGCGGACTAAAGCGAATGACTATTTTAATATCACCAATTATATCTGGCAATCGGCGTTTGGGGCATTGGGCTTCGGATTGGTCACTTCGGCCATTGTAGCGCTCTTTATGAAACGCAGTTAAGTTCTCTGACGTTCCAAAAATCGTTTTATAAAAGGGATTTGTATTAAAAAAAGCGAAACGAAAATACACGCATACATCAGTTCGTTCGTCATCTCAAACCCCGAAAATACTTCCTGGAAATTTGACCATGGCCATGCGATAGTGTTCGTAAAAGAACGGTTTTCAATAGGATAGAAATAGAGTAACGCACTACTCACTAGAAAAATAAAAGTGAGCACCATCCAACCTGTGACAGAGATGAGCGGTTTTGCGGCAACGTGCTCCTTTGAATCTTGGATGGACGCCATCACTTTAGAGGAGAAATCAACCGATGGCTTCTGTAGACCACCTTCTTGTATCAAATCACGTAGGTACTGTTCGTCCGTATTATATGGCTTTTCCATGGTGTATATCTGTATTTTTGATATGAGGTGCCAAAAGGGAATATAATTCTTTTCTACCTCTGTACAATCGTATTTTTATATTGTCTTCCGATAAATCAGTAATTTCTGCAATCTCCTTTACCGAAAGATCATCGTAATAATAAAAGGTCAGAACTGCGGCATTCGTCTCAGAAAGTTCCATCATGCACTGCTGAATCGTTGCAGTTCGTTCTTTTGCCATCAGTTGTTGCAATCCGTTTTCCACGGCTTCCTTCACATCGTTGCCAATCGACTCTATATCGTAACTTGGCTGATACCGCTTTTTCTTTTTAAGATGGTCTAGACCCTTCCGATAGGCAATGCTGTACAACCAGCTCGAAAACTTTGCGTTACCTTGAAACGTATCTAGCTTTTCAAAGGCTTTTACGAAGGTATCCTGTGCAATCTCTTCGGCCTCTTCCCGCTGCTTTACCATGCGCAACACAACGGTATAGATAAAATCCTGATACCGCAACACCAATTCACCGAAGGCAGGGGTATGCCCCCGTAAGGTTTGGGTAATTAGATGTTGGTCAGTGTGTTGTTTCATTTTAAGGTAAGACGCATGAATTAGTATTTTGGTTACGCAAAATGTAGTAAAAAATAAAATTGTAAGATTCGTGTAACCGAAAATAAGTCCTTGTCGTCTTAAAAGAAAACCAATACATCATTCATCTTTAAAAAACACACATTATGGGATCTGAAGTAATTATAATACCCTTGATTTTCGCCGTTATATTTGGCATTTTTTACCTGTACATTTCAGCACGAAACAAAGAACGATTGGCCCTCATTGACAAAGGCGCAGACGCTTCCATTTTCTATGGAAAAGACAGGAAGGTCACTCCTATCTGGAAAGTCATCGTTATCAATGTGGCGCTACTTTTGGTGGGAATAGGTGCGGGCATCCTATTATCTGAAATCATCGTACAAAGTGGCATGGAAGAAGATATAGCAAGACCTGGAACGATATTTCTAATGGCAGGAATTGGTCTGTTTTGCGGGTTCGTACTTACCAAAAAATTAAATCAAGACGCCTAACGAGTCGCCTATAACGCTTTGAGCCATCTTAAAATATTCCTTTTAAGGTGGCTTTTTTCTAAACATGAGAAATCCAAAATTCATTAACACACTAGAATGGGCAGTTCGCTTGAATGTGTGCATTAAGCTTACCACCTACGGAATGGGTAAGGTCTTCAACGGGCAGTTTTATCTGAAAGGCGCTATCCCGGAAGAAATTGCTATTGTTCCCTTGGGTGAAACCACATCGTATAATTTGGCATGGACCTTTTTCGGGCATTCTAAAGGCTACATCTTATTTATCGGCCTCTCGCAAGTGGCAGGTGCAATCTTGTTCCTGATTCCAAGAACAAAGCTGATTGGAGGCAGCATTCTCTTGCCTATTCTATTGAATATTATAGTGGTCGATTATTTTTACGGTGTTGCCTACGGCGCCCTATTCAGTGCTTGCTTTTATCTTGGAAGTATCATATGGGTATTTTGGCTAGAACGCCAACGATTGAGCACTGCATTACAGGCATTATTGGTAGCACGCAGAAAGAAAAAACGCACATTACAACACCAGCTCATATGGGTGTTAGGCGTTTTAGCGCTATTTGGTGTAGTATTCTTGATGGAATTTTATGGCATTGGCCTATTCGGTTACCAAGACCGATGAATTACTTGATCTTTACATTGCTATAATTCGCGTTTACGGTCAAAGATCGTTGTGCATTTCTATTCTTATTGAATCCATTTACCAGAACTCTGCCGTACTCTTTTCTGTGGCTCGCTTGTAACGATTTAGGATATTGTAGGGTCGATTTCCTTCCGTTGAAATAAAATGTATATTCAGACGAAGGAAGCACCAAGCTAGCATTTGTATCATCCAACACAATGTCTATGGAAGAAAAATTTGAGCCAATCTTGTTGATAAAAAGGCTTCCAATAAATCCTTTGATATAGGCGTCTTTCTTTAGCTCATTGATGACCACATTACTTGAATTCGAACTCAAATTGATGGTATCTACCGAGTTTAAGGTACAGCTATCCACATATTGAACCGCCAATACCCCATTGCCCCAATAATTCACTTCAATTGGTGCGTAAGAGGCATTGATGAGGGTTTTCCCCCCATCAATGCTATTTGCTGTTAAGGCTGCATAGTTCAACGTGGCACGCACATTGGTTACATCTGCCATTTTAATTTCACCGTGACGCACATTGATATCGGTCTTGGTGTTTTTAGGCATACGAATAATTATGGTTTTCTTTGCCTTCTTATTGGTTGACTTCTTAGCGTTTGTACCGCTTCTAATGATCGTGGTTCTATTGCCATTCTCATCTACTATCTCTTCCTTAGTATAGTCACCATCGTATTTTTCAGCCCACTTTTCTGCATCTTTTTCGAATTGGGCACCCCAGGCTTCCATTTTCTTTCCAAAGTTTTCACCCCATTCTTGCATACGCTTTTCAAACTCGGGACCAAAATTCTCTTCGAACGATTTGCCGAAGTTCTCACCCCATTCCTCCATGCGCTTTTCAAAATCAGGACCAAAATTCTGTTCAAACGACTTACCGAATTTTTCTCCCCACTTTTCCATACTTTTCTCCAACTTTTCACTCCATGCGTCCAAATCGTCTAACCATCTGTCGGTTTGCTTCACCGTCGCATTGCTGCCATATTTTTTGTTGAGTTTATTGACGTAGCCTTGCTTATCCTTTTTGTATTCCTCTTTACTGAACGTATATGTGTCATCTGAATTAAAGCTGAAATTTTTCTTGCTTCCGCCCCATTGCACATTAGGATGGTCTTTGGAAAACGGCCACATCGGCATCTTTTCAATTTCAGGAACATCTGGCACTTCAATTTTCCAGTCGGCTGTGAAAACATCACCTAGATCTTTAAGACCCTCAAGTCC
>JAWWCH010000162.1:0-5216 GCA_033720575.1 Marinirhabdus sp. | reverse complement strand
TGGCAACGATGTATTGGCGCAATTCTGGACCGATGCTTTCCAGTATATATCTGAAATGACCTACCACCGGGAAGTTGTGAAGAATGGTGTGCTTTTTTTGCAGGACATCGTATATGGCTACAGCTATAATAATGACTATAAGCCAGCCCCACCAAGGAAATGAACCTAAAAATTCAAAGATGTTATCCATAAAAATTATTGTGCATTTAAGTAGTCGATTGCTACTTGTGTCATTGTTTTTACCCCTAGGAGGAGTCCGTTGTCATCAATCATGAAATCTGGAGTATGATGGGGGTAGGGCGTTGTGTTTCCGGGCGTCATTCCGCCAAGGAAAAAATAAAAACCTGGAACTTTTTCTTGAAAATAACTGAAATCCTCGCCGCCTGTTGTAGCTTTCATCAGCTGCACATTTTCTTCACCTGCAATATTTTGGAGTGTAGGTAGCATCTGGGCTGTCAGTTGGGGGTCATTGTAGGTCACAATCGTATTGTTTTGCCAATCGATTGTAGCCTCTCCACCATACGCCTTGGCGATGTCTCGAGCCATTTCGGTCATTCGGCGAATAATCATTTCGCGCATATCCGGATCAAGCGTACGAACTGTACCAATCATTTCTGCAGATTCTGGAATAATGTTAAATCGAACCCCGCTCGTTATTTTTCCAACGGTAATCACTGCCGCCTCTTGCACCAATGGCGATTCCCGACTGATTATGGTCTGAAAACCATCAATTATTTTTGCTGAAATGAGAATGGGATCAACCCCCGACCATGGGGCTGAACCGTGGGTCTGTTTTCCTTTTACCGTAACCACAAAACGTTCAACGGCGGCCATGGTACCTTCCGGCTTGTATTTTATGGTGCCCACTGGTGTTCCTGAGTTGATGTGCAACCCAAAAATGGCGTCTACATCCGGGTTTTGTAACACTCCTTCTTTCACCATGAGTTTGGCGCCACCTTCTTCACCAGGAGGCGGACCTTCTTCAGCGGGTTGGAAGATGAATTTTACAGTACCATTTATTTTGTCTTTATGTTTTGATAGCACTTCGGCAACCCCCATGAGTATTGCAATGTGGGTATCATGTCCGCAGGCATGCATCACCCCAGTTTCTGCACCTAAGAACGTATCTGTTTTTGTGCTTTTGAACGGTAAGTCATTACGCTCGGTAACAGGCAGACCATCAATATCGGCGCGTAATGCCACCACTTTCCCGGGATTCGCACCCTTTAGGATTCCGACCACGCCGGTTTTGGCAACTCCAGTCTGAACGTCCATTCCTAGCGACCTTAGATGATCTTCAATCTTTTTCGCAGTGTTGAATTCACGGTTGGACAATTCAGGATTTTCGTGGAAATAGTGGCGCCAATCAATGACTTTGGTTTCTATTTTCTCAATATCCTTCATTAATTCAGAATTCGCTTGAGCAAACATTCCCAAACTTGTACTAAAGCTTAAAGCGAGTATGATGAACTTCCTCATGGGTATATTAATTTTTCGTAAAGGTTAAAGATATTCAAATTCGAAGAATTCTTGAGGTACAAAAATTAATTATGTACTAAGCTGAATTTCATGGAGCGTCTATTTGACTTGTTTTGTTTATAATTTATCATATTTCCGTACGGTAAATTCTAGTGATTTCAGTATTTTTCAACCTTCAAATTGGTTGCGTTTCAAACTAAAGTTTCAAACAATTTTGCAAGAATACCTAGAACAACTCAATGACGCCCAGCGTGCGCCCGTTTTACAAAAAGACGGAGCTATGATCGTGATTGCCGGTGCTGGCTCAGGCAAAACACGCGTGCTTACGTATCGCATCGCTTACCTTATGAGCCAAGGGGTAGATGCCTTTAGCATTTTGGCGCTTACATTTACCAATAAGGCGGCCCGGGAGATGAAAAAGCGTATTGCCCAAATCGTTGGAAACAGCGAGGCGAAAAACCTTTGGATGGGAACGTTTCACAGTGTGTTTGCCAAAATACTTCGCTTTGAAGCGGATAAGTTGGGGTACCCGAACAATTTTACGATCTATGATACCCAAGATTCGCAAAGCGTGATCCGCGCTGTGATCAAAGAAATGAATCTTGATAAGGACGTCTATAAATACAAACAGGTCTATTCACGAATTTCGAGTTATAAGAATAGCTTGATTACAGTAAAAGCATACTTTAATAATCCGGAACTGCAAGAGGCCGATGCTATGGCGAAAATGCCACGATTGGGGGATATCTATAAAAGTTATGTCGATAAATGTTTTAAGGCTGGGGCGATGGATTTCGATGATTTGTTGCTGAAAACCAACGAACTTTTAACACGTTTCCCAGAAGTACTTGCAAAATATCAAAACCGATTTCGATACATTTTGGTAGACGAGTACCAAGATACCAATCACAGTCAGTACCTCATTGTTCGGGCACTTTCAGATCGATTTCAAAATATTTGTGTGGTGGGTGATGATGCCCAGAGTATTTATGCCTTCCGCGGAGCGAACATCAACAATATTTTAAACTTCCAAAAAGATTATGACGATGTTAATGTGTATCGTCTCGAACAAAACTACCGTTCCACAAAAAACATTGTAAATGCTGCCAATAGCATCATTGAAAAAAACAAAACGCGTCTCGATAAAATAGTGTGGACCGCCAATGACGAAGGGCCTAAAATTAAGGTGAACCGAACCATGACCGATGGGGATGAAGGTCGATTTGTGGCGAGCAATGTGTTTGAAACCGCAATGAATGCACAAGCAGGCTATGGCGATTTCGCTGTGTTATATCGAACCAACGCCCAGTCTCGAGCTATTGAAGATGCCTTGCGGAAGAAAGACATTCCGTATCGAATTTATGGAGGACTCAGCTTTTACCAACGCAAAGAGATCAAAGATGTGATCGCGTATTTGCGGTTAATCCTTAATCCGAAGGACGAAGAAGCCTTAAAGCGTGTCATCAATTATCCGGCGAGAGGCATCGGTCAGACCACATTGGAACGGCTTACGGTAGCGGCAAACCACTACGGCCGTTCTATCTTTGAAGTGATTAAAGCCCTTGGAAAGATTGATTTAAAAATTAACAAAGGCACGGCTACCAAGCTTCAGAATTTTACCACCATGATTGAGAGCTTTCAAGTGCTCAATCAGACGTACAATGCTTTTGAAATTGCCGAACACGTTACCAAAAAAACAGGTCTCGTCACCGAACTAAAAAAAGATGGAACGCCGGAAGGTATCGCGCGAATCGAAAATATTGAAGAATTGCTCAATGGTATGCGTGATTTTGTAGAAGAGCAAAAGGAATTGGCTGACACCACCGGTTCATTGGCTGAATTTCTTGAAGATGTGGCTCTGGCAACCGATTTGGATAACGATAAGGGAGATGAAGATAGAGTGGCGTTAATGACCGTTCATTTGGCCAAAGGTCTCGAATTTCCGTATGTGTATATTGTGGGTATGGAAGAAGAGCTTTTTCCTAGCGGAATGAGCATGAATACCCGTGCCGAGCTGGAGGAAGAACGTAGGTTGTTTTATGTGGCGCTTACGCGTGCCGAAAAACAAGCCTACCTAACCTATACCCAAAGTAGATACCGCTGGGGAAAGTTGATTGATGCTGAGCCCAGTCGGTTCATTGAAGAAATTGATGCCAGTTTCTTGGAATACCTGACACCCATCACTGAACATCGCTACAAACCGCTTATAGATGCCGATATTTTCGAGGATGTGGATCGAAGTAAATTACGACTAAGAAAACCAACTTCTGGAACTCCGCCCAAAGGACCCACGGAAGAGCAGCTTCGGAAATTACGTCGCTTGAAGCCCGTTAAAAGCAGTGCCGAAAAGAATTTTGATCGGTCTGAGGCAAATTTGTCTGAAGGAACCGTAGTGGAACACGTTCGATTCGGAAAGGGAAAAATCATGAAAATAGAAGGGGTAGGAGCCGATACCAAGGCGGAGATCAACTTTGAAAATGGCGGACTCAAAAAGTTACTACTTCGATTTGCAAAATTGAATGTGCTAGATTAGCAAAGAATTTTAGTCTTCAGGCTTCCATTTGATATTGCAACCCATACTTGGCTTTTGATCTTTTCGCTGTGGATTGTTATTCAAGATATTGTCCATGGCTTCTCGTAAATCTCTTCCGTTCACTGGAATTCCATTTCCGGGTCTAGAATTGTCTAACTGTCCGCGATACACTAGTTTCAAATCCGCATCAAATAAATAAAAGTCGGGCGTGCACGCCGCATCGTATGCTTTGGCCACTTCTTGGGTTTCATCAAACAAATAGGGGAAGGGGTAATTTTCTTTCCGAGCGACCTCCCACATCTTTTGCGGACCATCTTGAGGATATTTTTCAACATCATTGCTGCTTATGGCTGCAAAACCAAAGCCCGTTACCCGATAGTCGTTTGCGATACGCGTCAATTCTTCATTTACATGCTTTACAAATGGACAATGGTTACAAATGAACATCACCACTGTGCCTTTTTCACCGGTAACATCACTTAAACTCACGGGTTTGTTGGTTACAGCATCTATTAAGGTAAAGTTGGGTGCGGTAGTGCCTAATGGCATCATGTTGGAAGGAGTTAAGGCCATAGCTATGTTTAAGATATACGTCGTTCGTTGTTCCGTAAAGTTACAAATATCTTAGTTGCTTTCGTCCGTTTTTCACTCTGGTAAATACTAAACATTTGATAAAGATTTGAGGGATTGCGGTGAGCTATGTATCTTTATTAAAACTGAAAACCATGAAACAAGGATACAGCTCGCTTTCAGTAGCGATAGAAGACTTACAGAAAGAAGGATTTACAGAAGATTTTAATCTAGTTGAAGACGGAATTGAGTCGAAAGGACTACAGCGTCAGTGGAAGGCCGGAGAATTAGACGTGGTACGGTATTTTCGTTTTGAAGGAATGACGAACCCGGGTGACAGTTCCATCTTGTACGCTATCAAAACTACCGATGGCCGAAAAGGCCTGTTGGTAGATAATTACAGTGCTGCAGGCACATATCTGTCAAAAGATATGCGTGAAAAACTGAAGATCACCCATGACGAATAATCTACGTTGGTCCGATTTTGAGAAAGTGGACATGCGTGTGGGAACCGTATTGGAGGCTTCTGAATTCCCTGAAGCTAAGAACCCGGCCTACGTTTTACAAATTGATTTCGGGTCGGAAATCGGTGTGCTAAAATCTTCTGCACAAATAACAGCGCGATACACTGTGG
>JAWWCH010000161.1:0-5222 GCA_033720575.1 Marinirhabdus sp. | reverse complement strand
TTACTTAGCGAATCCAGGAACCGATTGTACCACGAATATCGACACCTTCCCTTATGCAGAAAGTTTCGAATCGGGACTTGGAGATTGGGTTCAGAATGATATCGACTTATCACATGTTGGAAATACCGACTTTGACTGGACTGAAAATTCAGGGGCAACAACTACCAACGGCACAGGTCCTTCAGAAGCCTTTGATGGCAGCACCTATTTATATACGGAAGCTTCGGGAGCCAATGTCGGGTTTCCTACAAAACGAGCCGTATTGAACAGCCCGTGTTTTGATCTTACAAATTTAACCGAAGCTTTTGCCACCTTCAATTATCATATGCTGGGAAGTCAAGTGGGTAATCTTGCGTTGCGCGTGAATGACGGAACAGGTTGGAATACCATTTGGCTGGAAGAAGGCGATCAAGGAGATACGTGGAATTCGGCATTAATTGATTTAAGCGCCTACGCTGGGGAAACGATTCAGTTACGGTTAGACAGCACCACAGGTTTAGGTGAACGAAGTGACGTTGCAATTGACAATTTCAGATTGGCCGAGGATGTTTTGAATACAGAAGATCTGCTTCAGAATGCAGTAGGGATTTCACCAAATCCGGCAACGGACTTTGTTAGGATTTCAACCACCGATCTTGATCTAGGTAATATTTTGCTTTTTGATGTAACCGGAAAGGAAGTATTAAGAAGCAATGCAACTAGCGCCGCCTCAACCACGGTTTCTGTTAGCCATCTTGCTCCGGCATTATATTTTTTCCATATCGAAACCTCTAGAGGAACCGTTATAAAAAAGGTTATCGTTGAATAAACTGAAGTTTAAAATTTAAGCACAAAAAACCCGAACCATAATGGTTCGGGTTTTTTAATTTAACTTAACTAAAACCTCTTTATCATAGCCTATTCTTTGATCAATTTTTTGACCACAGTACCTTTTTCCGAAGTAATAGAGAAAAAGTAAATACCTGACGTGAGATTCGAAATATCCACTTCTCGATACTCCGTGTTCACATCAAATGATGTGATACTTCTTCCCTGTACGTCATATACCGCAATGGTTTCAATAGTTTCAACACCTTGAATATGTACAACCGTTTGAGCAGGGTTAGGGTAGATGGCGATGTTGGATGCGTCGAATTCATTAACTCCCAATACTCTAAAGGATGTTACTGCCTCATTCGTTTCTATAGGGAAATTGAAATCGAAGTAAATGTTCGCTTGGGCTGCCACTTGATCGCTGAGTGTTAGATCATTTAGAGTTCGCAGTTTCAGTAATATGTTTCCATGGCCACCGGTATCCAAATCGATATCATCAAAATGGAATTCTACAAAATTATCCGAAATTACGGTTTCCATGTCGTGAGAGGTGTTTAATATCTGTAAGCTATTTGCGTCATAATCTTCCGAATTGATTTCCATGGTAACCACCACGCGTTCTGCAGGAGCTGTACCTGTATTTTCAAAATTGATGATATAGTGCAGATAGTCACCAATATACGTAGTTGGCACCTCAAGACCTTGCAGACAAATGACATTATTGGGATCGAATGACCCTACTACAATTTGGTCTAACGTAAAGAAATTGTCGTTCGGGTTTTCATCACCTGCCAACGGAGCTACCTCAGCAAAGAACACCAACACATCGTCTATATTTACTGGAGGGGTATCTGTCGGACTGTTCACATCTAGAATAATTTCGATACTTTCATTCTGAAAAGGAACAAGATCTGTAAAATTATACACGAGCTGACCCGTACTTTGGGCATCAGGAGGTATTGAAGATGATACGAAGTCGGTACGATCGTCATCATAATTGAAGGTTACATCGCCAGACAAAGTAACATTACCCTTATTTTTAACCACAAGACCATAGGTAGCTTCAAAACCAGGTCTGGCCGGGTCTATTGGCGCTATCACAACCTCCAAATCGGGGTGTATGCCATCGGCCTCGATACAGAAATCTTGAATTACCGTGCTATTGTCGATAACCAGTACATTAACGGATGCTGGATTCGGTGTAACTGTGAAGAACGTCGGATTCTCGAGATTTGGAATTACATCATAAGTTCCCACTTCAGCAACGAAAAGCGAGTACACACCAGCTGAATTTCCGAAGGCCATTCCACTGGTCGGGTTACCGTTTAAATTTACATTAAAGCTAGTATAAGGAACGTTGAAATCTCCTGTGTCGCAGCCATCTCCTTCGTCGTCAAATTTTGTTTCACCGGTAATCGTGTTAAAATCTCCCCCCGGATCAAAAGAGCAAAATGAGTTGACCACATAATCGGTTCCTGCAAAATCCTGAATTTCCATCACTTGAAACTCATCGGCACAAACAAACGTCAAGTTAGGGTTATTGCCAAATGCCCAGTTTTCGCTCCAGCTCCCGGGATCCATATTTGCGCTTTCGTCACTTCCATTTTTTATATAAACAGTTTCGAGGTTAGAATTATTTGCTATATAGAGTCCTGTTAAGTTGGTGTTGTTGGAACAATCTAATGTTGTGATGGATGTACCGTTAAGAATTAATTCTTCCAAAGCGATACAATTCGAAAGATCAATGGAGGTAAATATGGTCGAAGGAGGAGAGACAAAAAGGACTTCCACATTCACTAAGTTTACATTGTTTGTTAGATCCAGGGATGTTATGCCAGTTTCGAAAGAGGTAAATGATTCCAGGTTAACGAAGGCTTCAAGCCCAGTTATATCTGTTATATCTTGATCATCTAAGTCCATGTTTATAGTCGCCAGTGCCTCACTTACCTGTATTTCTCCATCGGTATTGGTATCTACACCATCGGCTATCAATTCGGCTTTAAAATTGGCATCTGGAATATTTACAATTTGTGCACTCGCTAGCAGTGAGGTGAACATTAGGCAGAGCAGTAATAGTTGTTTCATGATGATTAATTTTCAATAAACTTAAGTGTGTTTTCTATATTATTGGGCGAGCAATGAGCAAAACCCGTATTTCAGTTAGAATTCGTTAAATAGATTTCAAAATTTGTTGCAAGCGATCTCTCTTTCGTTGTGATATGGGCAATCTGCTACCATCGGTCATCACCACGTAGCCCCCATCTTTTTTGATATATGATTTCAAATAATTGAGGTTGATCAAATGCGATTGATGGATGCGTTCAAAATTATGTTCTGTCAATAGTTCTTCATACTCTTTCAAGGTCTTTGAGATCAAAATGGGCTTGTGATTTTTTACGTAAAACCGTGTGTAATTATCTTCACTTTCGCATCGAATGATATCAGAAATATCAAATAAGTGGATTCCATCTGAAGTAGATAGCGCGATACGCTTAAAATTATCTACGTTTTTACGAATGTTCTCCAACAGCAAGTCGATATGCGAAAAATCATTTTTCTTCTCTACCACGGTTTCTATTTTCTCAATGACCTTCTGCAATTCTTCCGGATCTACGGGTTTCAAAAGAAAATCGAGTGCGCTGAAGCGGAATGCTTTAATAGCATACTGTTCATGGGCCGTAATAAAAACAATATTAGACTGTATGGCTTTATTTTTTTCAGCTACCTGCTCCAAAATATCGAAGCCCGTACCGTCATTTAACTGAATGTCTAAAAACACCACTTGAGGATTTAATCGTTGTAGGGCCTCCACCCCCGTGCTCACGCTGTCTGCTTCCCCGATGATTTTAATGCTCGGCGCAAAGCGAGCCAGGAGCTTTTTCATGCCCTCTCGCAGATTTTTATCATCATCAATTAATATTGCTTTTATCATGTTTATCGTTTGGTTCGGCTCAATTATGTATATACTGAAGCGGTAACTGTACCTGTACCTTGGTTCCGGTAATGGTACGTCCTTCCATTAACTCTTCAATGTGTATTTGGGTTTCTGTTGATGTGGCTTCAGCAATCATTTCCAGTCGTTTCTTGATAATATCCAACGCCATTGATTTGTGTGCCAAAACTAAATTCTCCTTATTCTTTTTTGACTGATTAATGCCTATCCCGTTATCGGTGATGGTGCAATTTAAAGAATCATCACTGATATCAAATGCGATCAAGATACTTCCCTGTTCTTTCTTCGGTATAACACCATGGATAATTGCATTTTCAATAAACGGCTGTATGAGCAAGGGTGGTAGCCCTACATCGTCCTCGATGGCCGGGTCTTTCGTGATTTCAAAATTGAACTTGTTATTGAAACGCAATTGCTCCAATTCTAGATAATTTTGAAGGCTCTCAATTTCCTTATCGATCGGAATCAATGTCTCTTTCGAATATTCAAGGGTCAACCGCATCAACTTCGAAAATTTTGAGAGGTATTTTATGGCAGAATCGGTTCCGTTTTGGACAATAAAACTTGAAATAGAGCCCAAGCAGTTAAATACAAAATGAGGGTTCATCTGTAAATGCAGTGCCTTCTGTTCGTATTCGGCCAGTTCTTTTTGCAGTGTCAAGGTCTTTTTAAGTTGGTAGCGGTTGTAAATCAAAAAGCCAATTCCGAAGAGCAACAATACAATTAGGCCTCCGAACATGATCTTTAAATTCGTGCTCTTTGCTTCTTCCCTGAGGAGTAATTCGCGTTTTTCGCTTGCTTCTTTCTGCAACAACTCCTTCTTTTCAAATTCATAGTTCATTGCTGCTTCTACAGCCTTTCTGTTGTCATTTTGAGCCACAAGACTGTCTTTGGTCGTGCTGAACTTCTTATAATGAAGTAATGCCTGTTCGGTATTGCCGTTCTGCTCATAAATTTCACTGAGTAACCGTTCCGCAACGACCCTCTGCTCTAACACTTGGGTCTCATTTGCCAGGGCCAATGCCTGTTGTGCCGAGGTCAAGGCTTGAGCATAATTAGATTGATCTCTGTGGTAGGCCGCCAGATGAAGATAAGTATCTGCCAGTCCAAATTTATCTCCAATAGATTCAAAGGTGGTTACAGCAAGCTCCCAATTTTGAAGTGCCTGAGCAGGATATTCTCGCTCGTTGTAATAGGCCCCCATATTATTATACCATTCGCCAAGGGCACGCGGATTGGGGTTTTGATCTATACTTTTTCTGGCCGCTGTGTAATATTGAAACGCCTCATCGTACTTCCCCAGCTCAAAATATTCGTTGGCAATATTGCGACCGCCAATGATGACGATCTGATTGTCCACGTTGAAGGACTTGTTATGCATCCGGCGGTTGACCCGGGAGAAGCCGAATACATCGCTCAGGTTGCGTGTGCCCCTGCCCGCAAACGGATTAAAAAT
>JAWWCH010000160.1:0-5236 GCA_033720575.1 Marinirhabdus sp. | reverse complement strand
ATGAACTATATGGTCATGAAAATTTAGTCACAGCTATTTTCGCATACGGTAAACACGGGGTTGAACTTTTCTTCATGATCAGTGGTTTTGTGATTTTCTGGTCATTGAAATCCATTCGCAAACCTTCAGATTTCGTAGTATCACGATTTGCAAGGCTCTATCCTGTTTATTGGGCGTCGGTCATCACTACATTTACGTTGGTTGCAATATTTGGATTGCCAGGGAGGGAAGTTTCGTTTGGCTCATTTCTGGGAAATTTCCTGATGTTCCATAATTACCTTGACATCCCAAATGTAGACGGGGTGTATTGGACCTTAAAGGTAGAACTCACGTTTTACGCTTGGATGTTATTATTGATTCTGTTCGGCTGGGTCAAGAAAATCCAATGGCCTTTGTTACTTTCATTGGTTCTGAGTGCAGGATACTATCTTGGATACATTCCATTACCTTGGCAACTGCGGGAGGTATTACTCCTTACGTGGATTCCCTTTTTCGCTATTGGAATAAGTCTCTTTAAATATTATGAACGCAGCGCTACGGTACTAACCCATATCAATATATTGGTGGCCCACGGTCTGACCGTTCTCATCTTTGGATGGGAGCGCTTTTTGATCTACAGTTCGTTTACCCTAATTTTATATCTAGCGAGCAACCGAAATATCTCATTCTTGAAAACTAAACCTCTGCTTTTCCTTGGAGGTATCTCATATGTGTTATATTTAATTCACCAAAACATAGGCTATATCATCATCAATTCTGGGTATCGATTTGAGCTGCATCCCTTGGTTTCAATCGCTATTGCCATACCTTTAGTTTTTGGCATCTCAGTACTTTTACGAACCTATGTGGAACGTCCGGCAGCACGGTTTATCAAACGAAAGTATGGTGCGTGAAAGCGTGAGGACTAGTTTACCGTTTCAACTTTTGATAATAAGTTAGAGCAAAAAATTAATGGCATTGCACCGATTGAGTCAGTTTAAACTACCGAAAAAAGAAATTTTACTTCCTACCTTGCTTTCAATAGGGTTGTTTCTATTTTTTGCCTATGCCCTGGATCGAAGCGAATTCCCCAAATTGATGCTATGGTATGGTATCCTCTTCGCTTTGTTCTGGATGCTGATTAAAAACCACGGCAATCGATTTTGGCTTCTAGCCGGAATCGGGGTGCTCTTTCGTCTGCTCTTCTTGCCTTCAATCCCAAACTTATCTCAAGACTTTTTCAGATTTCTGTGGGACGGCCAAGTGGTTGCAGCGTTTCAAAATCCTTATGTTTATACACCTCAAGAATACATGGCGTTCAATGGTGACAGCATGGGTTTCTTCGGAATTGAAGTCCAACATGCGCATGAACTTGTCAAAGGTATGGGGGCACTCAATGCCTCTCACTTCAGCAATTATCCGCCCATCAATCAGCTGTTTTTTGCGATAGCCAGCACCTTTGGAGGCAATAGTATGTTGTGGTCAGTAATCGCCCTACGACTAATGATTATCACCGCAGACATTGGTATATTATACTTCGGAAAAAAACTACTGGAGCGTTTAAAACTTTCCGTAACCAACATCTTCTGGTATTTCCTTAATCCGTTTATCATCATTGAACTCACCGGAAACCTACATTTTGAAGGAGTTATGCTCTTTTTCCTCGTGGCAGCGCTTTATTTGTTGCATCAGAAAAAATGGATTTGGGCAGCCGTTTTGTTTGCGCTTTCCATTTCAGTGAAGTTACTTCCTCTCATGCTTTTGCCAATATGTTTCCATTGGTTTGAAGTAAAAGACAGAAATCTCGGTAGAACAATATTAGCTAGTATTCCGTTTTATCTTTTGGTATTTGCTACGGTGGTAATGACTTTTCTGCCCTTTTTGTCTTCCGAATTCATTCAAAATTTTAGTGGTACCATAGCACTGTGGTTTCAAAACTTTGAATTTAATGCCAGCATTTATTACATCATACGTTGGATTGGTTACCAGACCGTAGGCTGGAATATCATTGGTACGGTAGGCAAAATTCTACCCGTTGTCATAGTTTTGGCAATTCTTGCACTGTCCTTTTTTCGGAATAACACCACAACCCAACAACGCGTCACGGCAATGCTATTTGCCGTATCCGTGTACTTTTTACTTTCCACCACCGTTCATCCGTGGTATGTTGCCACACCGCTATTACTCTGCGTATTTACCAACTACAAATTTCCAATCGTCTGGAGTTTCTTTGTCATGCTGAGCTATTCCGCTTATGGCGCTGAAGGCTTCAACGAAAACTTATGGTTGGTAGCGGTAGAATACATCGTGGTTATTGCCTTCGCCATCACTGAAATCATGGCAACTTCAGGCGAACGGAAAGGCAATTTTAGGGTTATCGGCGATTAAAATTCGGCATCCAGATACATTGAATCGATTAGAAAATCTTTGTCACAAACAAATCAATGATTTCTACAAAGATCAAAATGATAATGATCCATTCTAACGTACTGCTTTCTTTATGGTTCCAAATGTCTTTAAACAAAGACAGGTTTTCTTTGATGATTGACAGCCGATCTTGAATATTTCTATAGCGATTCTTCAAGTCGAAGGTTCGTTTTAAATCGTTATCCAATTTCGCCAACTGTTCATCTTCCCAAACCACCTCTGGCGAATCGAAAATGTATAGATTTTCCGAGATTCCATTTTTAATCAACAGGGTACGTCCTATGAACTTTTTTAATCGAATACTTGAAATTTTGAGCTTGCCTCTATTCTGAAGCGATTTGGTGTGCACGTTGGCTTCCTCTAAGAGTCCTTCGGTGATTTCAGAATACCGATCTAAGGCTACCGATTGTGACGTATGCAACATAATCAACCGAATCATCTCTTCATCGATTTCAGGAATGGTCACACTATCGAACATCACCCTTACCGATTTCTCTACAATGGAGACGTCAATGGTCTCGTTGAGATGTTCACTTACGGTTCCTTTGCTATGTGGAAGGAGTTGCGCTTCAATTTCTTTAGCTCTAAGATCTGCAATATTGAAGTAACTTACGATTCCAAATTGGAAAATATAAACAAACTTCGTATCGCTGATCTTATAAAAAAGTTCGTCACTGTCACTATAAAGCAATTCTGCTTTAAAATTTTTTCGTATTTCACGTATGTTCAGATGCTGAGCGATCTGACGCGATTGTACTTTAAACATAGGGGTAGTTTGTTCCGTTAGCGGAATAGATAGATTTTAAATATTTTTTGTGTTATTGTTTTTTGACGCGTTCTAATCGGTAAAAATCTTTGCGTCTATCTTTTAGATTTTTTACCGCTCCAAAAGAGTGGAGTTCTCTCAACAGATCAAGATCTACGTCTGCCACTAAGATCATTTCAGCATTTGCCGTAGCCTCGGCCTTGATGCCATTGCTTGGAAAAGCAAAATCGCAGGGCGTAAAAACGGCAGATTGTGCATACTGAATATCCATGTTGTGAACATTCGGCAAATTTCCGACACTACCCGAAATGGCAACATAGCATTCGTTTTCAATGGCGCGTGCTTGTGCGCACAAGCGTACGCGCGAATAGCCGTTTTGGGTATCGGTAAGGAACGGAACAAAAAGGATGTCCATGCCTTCATCAGCCAATAACCGTGATAATTCCGGAAACTCAGAGTCGTAACATATCAAAATTCCTATTTTACCGCAATCAGTGTCATAGGTTTGTAATGAATGTCCGTTCTGCATCCCCCAAACTTTGGTCTCATCTGGCGTACAATGAATTTTCTCATAGCGTTCCACACTACCATCTCTTCGGCATAAATACCCCACATTGTAGAGCTTGTTTCGCACCACTTCGGGCATGCTTCCCGTGATAATATTGATATTATAGGAAATCGACAATTGTGACATCCGTTGCGTAATCTCCTTGGTATATTTCGCTAACTCTCGAATGGCATCCGATTCACCCATTTCGTTGAACCGAGCCATTAAAGGCGCATTGAAAAACTCTGGAAATACGGCAAAATCACTTCGGTAACCTGCCACACTATCGATAAAATACTCTGCTTGGTGCATCAGATCTTCCAATCCTTCGTAAGGTCGCATTTGCCATTGAATAAGTCCCAAACGCACCACACTTTTGGTAGTGCTCGGCTTCTTATTCGGTTTGGTGTAATAGATATTGTCCCACTCCATCAACACTGCAAATTCTCCAGAGGCCTTATCACCTTCCAGATAATTTTTGAGCACACGCACTGGGTGGAAATCGTTCGAAATCTGAAAATTCAAAACCGGATCTTCAATTTCCTTCCGCTTTACCTTTTCAATGTACTGTTTTGGCGAAAACTTATCTGCATGCAAATGATAATTGGGCATTCTACCTCCAAAGACAATACTTTTCAAATTAAGATTTTCACAAAGTTCTTTGCGATAATCGTACAATCTGCGCCCCAATCGCATCCCTCTGAACGTAGGTTTGATAAACACATCAATACCGTACAACACATCACCTTCAGGATCGTGTATTTTGAAGGTCGGATCGTTGGTAATATCATTGTAGGTATGTTGGTTATCAATTTTATCATAATCTACCACCAATGATAACGCACAGCCCGCAATTTCACCATCCACTTTGATGACTACTTGACCTTCTGGGAACAGAGAAATCAGATTGCCAATCTCATCCAATTTCCAATACGAATTTGGGAGTCCGCCATACGAAGCGATCGTGGCCTCTTTCAAGGCTTCATAGTCTTCGAGGGTCAAAAACTTTAATTCAATATTTTCAATCTTAGAGATATCCATCTGTTTTAAATTACATGCCCAAAAGGTAGGCGAAAATCAGTGGTGCCACAATAGTAGCGTCACTTTCAATAATATATTTCGGAGTGTCTATGTCTAGTTTTCCCCAGGTGATCTTCTCATTGGGTACGGCTCCCGAATAACTACCATAACTTGTGGTGGAATCTGAAATTTGACAGAAATAGCTCCAAAACGGTGTATCGGTGCGCTCCATATCCTGATACAGCATCGGCACCACACAAATAGGGAAATCACCTGCAATACCACCCCCAATTTGGAAAAAGCCAATTCCTTTTTCAGAATTATCAGTGTACCAATCGGCCAAAAAGGTCATATACTCAATCCCGCTTTTCATGGTAGAAGCTTTAAGTTCGCCTTTTAAAACGTAACTAGCGAAAATGTTTCCCATGGTGCTGTCTTCCCAACCCGGACAAACAATCGGTAGGTTTTTCTCGGCAGCGGCGTACATCCAACTGTCT
>JAWWCH010000159.1:0-5257 GCA_033720575.1 Marinirhabdus sp. | reverse complement strand
GATTTTGATGTTCCTTCAGAAATATCCAAATAGGATGCCACCTGTTTATGCGTATATCCATCTAATTGATACATGTTGAATACCAAGCGATACTGGTCTGGAAGTTCCTGTATGAGTCCTAAAAGCTCATCTAGGCTTACACTATAATCTTTTGTTGTTACCGTAGTATCTTCCATGAGATTGTCTTCAAATTCTGTGGGAATCAACTTGTTTTTTTTATATCTGTCAATAGCCTTGAACATGGTAATTCGTTTCATCCAGCCTTCAAAACTACCTTTATTTTTATAGGTGCCAATTTTGTCAAAAATGACCATGAAGGCATCGTGCAAATTGTCTTCTGCTTCTTCTGCGTTACGGCTATATTTCAGCGAAACAAAAAACAATTTGTCCTTGTATTGCTTAAATAAGGTGCTCTGGGCTTCGCGCTTGTTGTTTATACAACCTTGTATGAGTTCTTTCTGGTTCAATTACAGTGCTATTTCCTGTTTAATTACAAGGTATGGCTTCGAGCGTAATCTCCGTAATTTCTAGGTTTTCACCAGTCGTCAAATAATCTAACCGAACGAAAATGGTTTGCGGATTGGCGGTATTAGTGTACCCATCTACTGGTAACGCGTTTGTATTGTTCAGGGCGTCTTCTTCGGTCTCAAAGAAGTTAAATTGCAGCGCCGATACGATATCGTGCGTTGGCGGAACAGGAATGCAGTGCCCATAGTTTTCAAATATAAATTCGGCAAATCCCGGATTGGTTTCATCTTCACAGATTTGGTACCCTTCTTCATTGCATTCAAAGTCACAATCTTTTGTTATGAGGAGCTCTGTGCCTTCGTAATTTAACTGCATTTCCGTTTCACTGAACGAAACAATTTCCCAATTGGCATCCCAGAACATTTCAATTTCTTCATCGTCGTTTAAATCAATATTCAGGAACAAGTCGTCTCCGATGAATAAGGTGATCCATGTTCCAAAATAGACATTGCTCTCATGATAAAATTCAACAGTACCATCTATGCCTACTTTAAAAGTGCTGTCTATATAATCATTTGAAGCGCCATTAAACTCGCCCACGTTCCACAAACATTCGGATAAGGTATTGTTGCATTGACGTTGTTGTTCATCTTTACTACACCCCTCAATAGCTTCAAGAAGCTCTTCGTTTGTATTTACCTCCACGAGGTCTCCATTGCTCAATGTACCCGAGATTGGATAGTTGATGCTGATACTATAGTTTGGCGCCAAATTGGTAAGCAACGCAGAAAGTTCGGCATTATCGAAGACTGCAACAGCCTTTTGGAATTCCATATTTTCATCGAACACAAACACGGTAAATGAATAGTTAAATTCAATGCAATTGAGCTCGGGTTCTGGTGTTCCGTCATCAGAGATCAAGGTGAGGTAGCTGAATAATTCTTCATCAACAATTTCGTAATTGATGTTTGCCTCTCCAATGGGTTCGTTCTCGCAGCTCATTATTAAAACGCTGAAAAGGAAAAGAAAAAAAACTTTGGTGTTGTTCATGGGTTGTTTGTTAAATGAAACAGTTTAGATCATAAATTACCTTGTACATGAGAGGTAAATGCGATAATGCTGTCTGCTAATTCCTAGTCTATCCCACAAAGTAATGGTTGCGTCAAAAGCTTAAAAAAGTATTTGCTATACAGAGAAGGGGGCTAGATTTCTTTTAGAAATTGTAAGAAAACCGATTTATGACGCTCTAAATCTAGGTCTGGAGATACTGAAACACGGGCAATATAGTCTTTGTCACCCTCTTTGGTGGTGCCTTGTGTTGAAGTAGCCGGAATGGTCCAATAACAACCTTTTAATTGTCCGTAACTCACACAGTATTTGCTTTCTGAAGGAATTTCAGTGATCATCATATCGATCAATTTGAGGTTAAGTGCTCTTTTGTAAGTCTCTCGTTCTTCATCCGTGTCTCCTTTAGTAGGCAAGTCCAAAGAAAAAACCGAAGGCGTGAAACCTTCTGCTGCCAGCGTTTCCGACACAAAGTTTATCTTGGCTTCAGGCAGGTTTTCTTTGATGAAATTTACAAATTCGCGAGTGTTGCTATAGGCTTCTTTGATTCGCTGATTCATGGAGGGCAACTGTGCCGCTAAAATTTGAACTTGAAGATGGGTAGCTTCATTGTCACATAATTGCAAATGTTTCTTGATTTTTGGCATCAATCCAGCTCCAGCTGCATTGGCCACACAATACCCGGCCGTACATTTCCCGCCGCTCGGAAACTTAGAACCACTTACATACGAAATGGCACGAACTGAGTTTAATATTCCATCTGAAGCTAAAAATTGAACATTAGGACAAAAGGTTTGATCTAAAATAAAAACAGGATCTATGGCCGTATTGCCTTCTCCTGTCCGGCGTTTTGTGCTCAACACTGCTTTTAATTGTTGAAGATTGGGAACTTCGACCCTTGGATTGGTGGGAATTTCAGCAATAATGTACGGAATGGCATCTTCTGCAGCAACGGTGGTCAGTACCCGATCGATACTTTGTACCATGTCGTTGTCTCCATCAACTGGGAGATCAACAATCTCTACAGCACCTATGCTCGCCGCGACTCTCCTTGCTTGGTCATTGGTACCCCCATAACAGTTTGGCGGTACAATGATTTTGATTGGCTTTCCGGGATGTTTCTTCATGGCCTCATCGATAAGCCCCATCATGATTGCATATTGAATGGATAGTCCAGAGGAAGCCAGCAGCGCATCAGTTGGAGATGCGGTGATCTTCTGAATAGCATCTAAAACCGCCGCCTTGTTTTTTTCAACCTTGAACTGATCTTCTGTTGAGGGTACACCTACCAGATGTTGCAATGCCGATAAGCAGTTTGAAGGTGTCATGGCAATGGTTTCCCGTCTTCGCACGTGCTGAATGGCCGGAATATAGGTTTCATCTTTCATGTCATGTATTACGATAATACTTCCGAGCGCTGCGTTGGAAGTTATCGTGAAATCCACATTTTCGAAGGTTTCAATGGCATGTATAGCATCGGTTTCAGAACTGTAGATTGTGCTTCCGTCGAAGGCTGAGATGGTCGCTCCCGTTTCAATTTTAGTGAGTTCAAATTGGTATCCATATACTTTTCGTAACGTATCCACGTCGAACATGGGAGGGAGTTTTTCAGTATATAGGATGCGCGTGTTTTTATTGTCCAATTGATTTTTTCGTAGGACTGCCATCATCGGAATGGTTCGAGACGAAAAACTAATCACCTGATCTGCGGTTACGCCATTCAATTTTGCGATTCCCCACTCTAAAACGCAAGATAACGGATGACCCAATCTGATATAGTCAAAGGCGGTGGGGAGTGCTTTTAGATTCGAGGCCGTTGCGTCATTATTTTGATATAGCGCTTCAAAGGCTTCCAGGAACTGGGTTTTGGCCAAGGCTTCATCATAGATGTCCAATCGGTGGGTGGTTAGACGCAGCCAATCATTCGGCATATTTTTCAATACAGTTTTCAAAAATTCGTGCACTTTAGTATCTCGCATTATTACAGTTTTGAGGTTGGTGGAATATACATTAATCCGTGTTAATAAGAAAAAATGCAGCACGGGAAATTCAGTATCTATTTTGAATAAAAAAATCGCCTTCCATTGCTGAAAGGCGAGATGGTAACAACCAGGAGATGTTCAAGTAATATGAAGTGTTCTAGATCGATATAAAAGAAAGGACCATACTATGGTGATATTTGACCATACGTCATTGGTAGACAATGGATTTAGTGATGATGCCTTAATTCTTTAATATCTTGAAGGTGTGTTGTACTCGTTCGTTAATGGATAGTCTGCACACGTATACGCCTGCCGCCCCGGTGATTGGGATAGTTACCGAATTGATATTGCTGAATTGTTCTGCTCCAACAAGTTGTCTGTTAAGGTTATAAATTTGCACTTCAACATGTTCCGTAAGCCCGCCTAAATCTATACTAATATCTCGGTCTGTTGGGTTAGGGAATAATGTAATTGCAGGTATTTGATCAATAGCATTCGTACCCAGGAGACCATTTGTTAATTTTACAATAAAAGCATCTTTGCCGCCAGCCGATGTAAGATTGAAAATGTCACTGCTTGGGTCATAATCGCCGATTTCATAAAAATATCCAGCAGTCAAAATATTGTTTTGGCTGTCGGTAGTAATTGATAGTGGAAAATCGGTGTCTGCACCTCCCATTGATCTTGCCCAATTGAAATCACCGTGATCATTTAGCCTTAGTACCCCCACGTCAAATCCACCATTAGAGGTCAAGAAAGATTCATCAACACCAGGATCGAAGTCGACCGTCCCCGTATATTTTATACTGATCAATGGTTGTTGTTCGTTGTCTAAAGTCATATTATAGGATCGGGTGAATTGCGCTCCTCCAATTGATTTTGCCCAGCTCAGTGCTCCGTTACCACTATATTTTATTGCGAATGCATTTTCTTGTCCTGATGGTGTATTTAATAAAAAGATATCATTAGAAGGATCTACGTCCATTTCATTACTGAAAGACCCAGAAATGTAAATATTATTAAAGTTGTCTATAACGATACTGTAGGCCGTATCCCAATCTTCTGAGCTGCCAAAGGCTATATTCCAAAGATAATTTCCATTCAGGTCTAATTTCAAAATAAATATGTCACCAAGACCGTTAGTGGTCTCTTGAGCCACAGCGGTACTCGGATCAAAGTCTACCGACCCTTCATAACTTCCGGCGATTACTATATTGTTCGAAGTGTCTATTGCGATTCCATTACTGAATATTCCATCTTCTACTGAAGTCCCGCCAAATTGTTTGACCCATTCAAATTGGCCATTGGTATCCAATTTCAATACATACATGTCTCTGTCTCCACTCGCTGTAAGATTTTCGGTGTTCGGACCTGGATTGAAATCTACGGTCTCTTGAAAATATCCAGTGATCAATATGTTCTGTGAAGAGTCAAAGGCGATACTTTTTATGGTATCTAACATATTGCCACCAAGACTAATAGCCCATATAAAATTTCCTTCGGTATCTAGTTTAACTAAAAATCCATCGTTATTGCCTTGCGAGGTGAGTTCGAAAACGCCTGTTCCTGAATCAAAATCTACAGTATCATTGAAAACTCCGGTGATATAGATATTGTCTTCCGAATCGACAAACATATGCAAGGCCGAGTCTTCCCCTGAACCACCGAATGAAAGGCCCCAAATATAATCTCCCGCTGTATTCAATTTGCTTACAAAGACATCTCTCGAACCGTTTGAACTT
>JAWWCH010000158.1:0-5262 GCA_033720575.1 Marinirhabdus sp. | reverse complement strand
GTAAGAATACGTTATCCAAAGAATTGCTACTAACGCAAATACACCTAAATCAAAGGTGATATTTCGAGTTCGTTCTCTGCCTAAAGCAATAGCCAGAGTGTTTCGTTCTCCTTTTTTATCGCCATTCACATCTTCTATGTCTTTCACAATCTCACGAAGAAGGTTGAAATAGAATGCAAATGCGGCGTATACCAATACGATCCGAAGCGGTATTTGATACCCTGCGATATTGGCATTAAGCATGGGGTAAATGTCAAAAAGGATGACCGTGATAAGGGCAAAAGCTACCAATGCCGATACTATTATATTGCCTATTAAAAGTAGGGCGCTCAAGTAACTGGCATACATATACAGTATTGCTGCAATTATGATAAACACCGCAGCGAGACCCGGTTTTCCCAACTGGTTGGCCAACAAAAAACCGGCACACACACCTAAACTGGTTAGGATGATGTAAAAGGTATATGCATTTTTCTCTGATATATAATTCCCTACGATGACCCGGTTTGGTTTGTTCACGGCATCAATGGTAGTGTCGTATATGTCGTTGATTACATTTCCTGCCGCGGCAATCGTTAAGGTGGCTAGTAGCAACAGACAGAATTGGAATACATTCATAGCCAATGGCAGGGCCAAGGGCTCAAAAAAACCGAACCTAATGATGACTTGGAGTAACAACAGCATTCCAAGATTGATGGGTCTGATAATTTTGAGATACACCATAGGGGTTGGTTCAATTTGGCTTAATCATACTTGGCGCTTCCACCCGCGCTAGAAAGCCATTTTCCTTGTACTTTCAATACTTGTTCAATGATGTCACGAACACAACCTTCTCCTCCTTTTCTGTGAGAAACATATTTGCTGATTTCCTTGATTTCGGGAACGGCATCCTGTGGGCAACACGGCATACCTACTTCCTGCATGACCTTCAAATCTGGAATATCATCTCCCATGTATAAGGTGTTTTTGGCTTGCAATCTGTTTTCCTGTAAATAGCGTTGTAGTGTTTCCGTTTTTTGATGGGTTCCTAAGTGAATGTCTGTAATTCCCAGGCCTTGAAGTCGCTTTCGAACCCCTTCATTAGAGCCCCCGCTGATCACACAAACATGCATGCCACGATCAACAGCGGTTTTCAATGCATATCCATCCTTAATATTCATCCGTCTATACATTTCGCCTTCCGTGGTCACCATGATGGTTCCATCTGTAAGAACGCCGTCTACATCAAAAACGAGCGTTGTGATTTGGTTGAGGTATTCTTTGTAACTTTTTTCCATAAGAGAACAACTAATTTTTTTGGTGGGTATGGTACTTTAAAATGGCATCGGTAATGTAGGTATAAATGGCCTTGTGATTTTCATTTTTAAGTAATCCTAAATGGGCATCTATGGTGTTGGTGTCGTTTCTTTTGGCAGGTCCTGTTTGTGCCGCTTTCGGCGAAAGGTGGTCCACTTTTTTAGCGGTCTCCCGTATTAGCGGTTTGAGCAAATTGAAATCGATTTGATTTTCTTCGGAAATTTCAGCAGCCACACTATACATATGGTTCACGAAATTATTCACAAATACAGCGGCCAAATGGAGTATTTTTCGTTTTTCTGAAGAAACTTCAACCACGGTATCACTAAGGGCTTCGCCTAAGTTTCTGAGTACATCCAGATCTGTGGCGTGTTTGGCTTCAATACAAATTGGAATGTCTGCAAAGGAAACGTCTCGTGCCTTGCTGAAGGTTTGTAAAGGGTAAACAACACCTTTCCTAGTGGTATCAGATAAGGCATCCATGGCTACCGCACCTGAAGTATGAACTACCAGTGCGTTTGGTTTCTGAATTTCAGCAGTAATATTCGCCACGGCATGGTCTGGAACCGCAATGATGTACACATCGGCGTCCATCAATTCAGATAGCTGCTGCGTTTGTTGCACGCCTTCAATGGTAATAGGAGTTCTGTTGTAAATTTGAAGCACAGAAATGGTTGGCGCTGCAACCATCGCTCGGTGCAAGTGTAGCCCAACATTTCCATACCCAAGGAGTACCACTCTGATCATGTAGCGAAGGTACGCAACTGCTGAGGTAAATCCCAATTTCAATATACAATTTGAAGAAGGAAGTTTTTTAGAACAAGTACTACTCGGGGTATATATTTACTTGCAAGTTGGTCTTCCAACCCTTAGATTTTCACTATTTTTGCATAAAAATTTGCCCGATGCAAAAGAAACTCGCCGGATTCCTTTTTTCAACGCGACTTACAGCTGTTTTGTTCATTGTTTTTGCTGCTGCAATGGCGGTTGGAACGTTTCTAGACGCCTCTTCCGACACCTCGCCAACACCGTATTCCCGAGAATTGATTTACAATGCATGGTGGTTTGAAGCTATCATGGTGTTTTTTGTAATCAATTTCAGCGGAAACATTTTTCGATTCCGTTTGTACAAAAAGGAGAAATGGGCCACGCTCATTCTACACCTTTCGTTTATCTTGATATTGGTCGGTGCATTTGTTACGCGCTATATTGGCTACGAAGGCCGAATGGAAATCCGTGAAGGCGCTACAGAGAATACTTTTCTTTCCGAGCATACCTATATCAATGCTTTTATAGACGGCGATTATGTGGTTGATGGTGTCCCACAGCGACGTGTAATTCCACCCAAGAAAGTGCGATTTTCGGAACGCTTAGACAATGACTTCACCATGTCTACCGATTATAATGGGGTTCCCGTGACGATTTCCTACAAAGATTTTGTTTCGAATGCGAAAAAGAGTCTGGTTGAAGATATAGCAGGCGAGTCGTATTTAAAAATAGTGGAAAGTGGAGGAGGAGAAAAACACGAACACTGGTTGCGAATGGGTGAAGTGGCGAATATCCACAACATTCTTTTTGCCCTAAACCAACCCACCGAAGGTGCTGTGAACATTACGTATGATGAAGTAGAGGGTAGCTATACCATGACTTCTCCTTTTGAAGGTTCATTCTTGAATATGGCCGAGTTAAGTGCAGCTGGTATCCAACCTGGGCAGGCCATGGCCAATATAGAGCAGTATCAGCGCCCATTTGTAAAAGATAGCGTGCAAACCTTAATGTTGCGATCATTGTACAATTTGGCCGATATGCAATTTGTGGTACCCGACCCTGTAACCGTAGGGCGACAAGGTGTGGTAAAGGCTGATGGCATGGAGAAAACGAATCAGGACGGACTCATACTCACTGTTTCTTCAGGAGAAGATAGTAAAACCATCGAGTTGTTAGGTGGTCCGGGAACAGCTCCCGATCCCGTAAAAGTGACGGTAAATGACTTGGATGTTTATGTAACTTATGGTTCTAAAGAATATACTTTGCCCTTTAGCTTGACTTTGCGTGATTTCATTGCTGAAAAGTATCCGGGTACCGAGAAAAACTATAAATCGTTTAAGAGTAAATTGACGGTGAGCGATTCTGAGACTGAATTTTTCGATACAGAGGTATATATGAACCACGTTTTAGATCACAAGGGCTATCGTTTCTTTCAAGCAAGTTTCAACCCAGACGAAAAAGGAACGATCCTTTCGGTGAATCACGATATGTGGGGTACTTGGATCACCTATATCGGTTATTTCTTACTGTACCTAGGTCTTATGGCTATCTTATTTGTGAAAGGCTCAAGATTTGGAACCCTAAAGCGAATGCTCGATAAGGTAAAAGAGAAAAAGTCGGAAGTTACACTGCTGTTGGTACTCCTATGTTCTCTTGGCCTGCAGGCGCAGTCTACCGACCACGTGCACACGGATGTAAAAAAAGAACAGATAGACAGCCTTATCAAGGCAAATGTGGTTGACAAGGCCCATGCGGCCAAATTTGCTGAACTCGTGATTCAGGATAACGGTAGAATGAAGCCTGTGCACACTTATGCCAGTCAGTTGCTCCGTAAGATCAGTCGAAGCAACGATTATGAAGGTTTGGATGCCAATCAGGTTTTTCTTTCGATGACCGAATTTCCGAGATTGTGGGTGGAAGTGCCATTGGTAAGTTTAAAACGAGGAAACGACAGCATAAGGAAGGTTTTAGGCGTTCCGACAGATACCGAAAAAATTACTTTACTTGATTTGTTCAATGAACAAGGCACCAACAAATTAGATCCCTATCTACAGGAGGCTACATCTAAGAACAATCCAAATCAATTTGAAAAAGATTTTATAAAAACGTATGAAAACGTCTTTTTGTTGAATGAAGCGCTCAGCGGTAGCATTCTAAAGATTTTTCCTATTCCCGGTGACGAAGGGAACAAATGGGTTTCTTATTTGGAGCTTGGTGAGGCCAACTTTACAGGTCAGGATTCTATGGCGGTACGATCTATTTTACCGGCCTATTTCCAAACCTTGTCCCAAGCACGAAAAACCGGTAATTACGAACAAGCCAACGAACTGCTTGATGGTATTAAAAAATTCCAACGGAAATATGGAGCTGAGGTAATTCCTTCAGAAAACAAAATAAAAACTGAAATCGCGTATAATGAAATAGACATTTTTAACCGTCTCTATAAATACTTTACGTTGATAGGTATTTTGATGTTCATTTTTATCATCTTCCAAATTTTTAAGGAGGGTAAGCCCATTAATGTCCTCATTAAATCCTGTAAGTATATCATTTGGGCATTTTTTGTTTTAATGACCCTTGGTCTAATCGCGAGGTGGTATATTAGCGGACACGCACCGTGGAGTGATGCCTACGAAAGTATCATTTATGTGGCATGGGCCACGGTTTTCTTCGGGCTTGCCTTTGGAAGAAAAAGTGATCTTACCATAGCATCAACTGCCTTTGTGGCGGCGATTATCTTATGGGTGGCCAACCAGAATTGGCTCGATCCATCTATTGCGAATTTAGTACCAGTATTGGATAGCTACTGGCTCATGATTCACGTGGCCGTGATTGTAGCGAGTTATGGACCGTTTACCTTGGGAATGATCTTGGGGACAACCATCTTGTTACTGATCTTGCTCACTACCAAAAAGAACAAAACCAAAATGGATCTCAACATCAAAGAATTGACCATTATCACCGAAATGGCGCTTACGGTAGGTTTGGTGATGCTGACCATCGGTAATTTCTTGGGAGGTCAGTGGGCCAATGAAAGTTGGGGTCGCTACTGGGGTTGGGATCCAAAGGAAACATGGGCACTTATCAGTATTATGATTTATGCCTTTGTGATCCACGCTCGCTTAGTACCGGGATTGCGGGGGAAATGGACCTTTGCCGTGTTTTCTATATTCGCATATGCAAGTATCATGATGACCT
>JAWWCH010000157.1:0-5270 GCA_033720575.1 Marinirhabdus sp. | reverse complement strand
CTCAAAATAATTTCAGTGGCTGTTCGTGAAATGAGCGAGGGCGAATTGCTGCAAATCGAAAAAGCGAGAAAACTCGATATTACCGAAGAAGTCTACTTTGAAATCATTCGGCAAAAAACAGCTACCTTGATTGCGGCTTGCTGTGCCATGGGGGCTCGTGCGGTTCACGCTCCAGAAGAAGATGTTGAGAATTTACGGCAATTTGGGGAACTTATCGGGCTGGCATTTCAGATCAAAGACGATCTCTTTGACTATGGTGAAGAGAAAATCGGGAAACCTACCGGTATCGATATCAAGGAACAAAAAATGACGCTTCCCCTTATTTATACGCTCAATAATTGCGATGCCTCGGAAAAGAAATGGTTGATCAACTCTATCAAAAACCACAATAGAGATCGAAAACGCGTCAAAGAAGTGATTGACTTTGTGAAAAAATCTGGCGGACTCGATTACGCGGTGGCTCAGATGAAAGACTATCAGCAACGGGCACTGCTGCTCTTAAACAGATACCCCCAATCTCCGTACAAAGATTCTCTAGAGCTCATGGTGAACTATGTGATTGATAGGAAGAAGTGAGGTTGGTGGTTCGTATTTGGAAGCTGGAAGTTAGAAGTTCAGAATGAGAAAGAATGTGTGTTAACTAGTCTTACGTCTTAAGTCCTACGTCCTACGTCCTACGTCTTTCGTCTTTCGTCCTACGTCTTACGTCCTAAGTCTTATGTCTAGCCAAAATTTTTCTAACCCCAGGCAACCCTTTTTTCAAAATTTGCGTCTATATAAATGAAGCACCAAGCGAAGCGATATTGTGAGACTTATTTCTTTACATAAAAATTACGACAGACTTATTTCCAAAGCAAAAGATGGAAATCGGAAGGCACAACATGAGCTATATCAGCTTTTTGCGCCAAAGATGTTGAGTGTGTGCAGACAGTATGTAAAAAATAACGACCTGGCGGAAGAAGTGATGCTGAGCGGATTCCTAAAAGTGTTTACCCATCTGGCTACTTATGAAAGCGCCGGAAGTTTTGAAGGCTGGATACGGCGCATTATGGTGAACCAATCGATCAGTGAACTTCGAAAGCAGAAAAAGCTGCATTTCCAAGACGAATCGGTGATCGAGAATTCAATTGGATACGCCAGTGAATTTCCGCTTACCCTAGAGGTAGAAGACATCCAAAAGTTGATCGACTCGTTACCGGAAGGCTATAAAACCGTTTTTGTACTCTACGCAGTAGAAGGGTATAAGCACAGTGAAATAGCAGAACTGTTGCAAATTTCGGAAGGAACGTCGAAATCACAACTTTCAAAGGCACGCAAAATGCTTCAAGAATTAGTACAAAAACAAAATGTATCGAGTTATGGAACCCAATAAATTTGAAGAACATATCAGAACCCAGTTGCAGGAGCGAGAAATCGAACCTTCGGCAGCGGCCTGGGGCAAGTTGGAAGCCCAATTGGGAGGCGCGCAAAAAAGTAATCGAACGCTGTGGTATGCCATTGCTGCGAGTATCGTGGCCCTCATGGTGGTAGGAAGCTTATTGTTCAAGTGGGATACCCAACCTTCCAACACTTTGGTAGAAACCAAAACCGATGTGGAAGCACCCCTAAGAGAGAATACCGACGTTTTGAAATCAACGCCTGACGAGATCAATGCCGTGGCAAAAGAAACAAATGAAGTGAAGGAGCCTACAGAAACACCGTTAAAACAACAACCGATTGAAAATGCAGTAGTCTCAGCTTCAGAAACGAACCAGCCCAAGCGTGACGAAATCAAAAAACGGCCAGTTCAAACGACGCCCAAGGCTGTTATTGCCCAACTAGAAAAAGTGAATGTGTCAGAAGAAGCAATGATCAAAAACGAACGCAATGATAAAGAATTCATCGGCTTAAAAGTGGATGAGGTGGTAGCCCAAGTACAACAGCTCAATGCCACAAAAGCAGAAGTTTCCGCAGAAGACGTTGAAGCCTTACTGCAAAAAGCGCAGCGCGATATCGCTACCCAACGCATTCTCAATTCAGCAACCACCAATGTAGACCCGGCCAGTTTACTCAATGATGTTGAAAGCGAACTCGAACGAAGCTTCCGCGATAAAGTGTTTGACGCACTCGGGGAAGGGTTCAATACCGTAAGAACCGCAGTATTGGAACGGAATAATTAACCAAATGTTTCATATTAAAATTTGAATCGCTCTAGGGCGACAGGAAATTCACATGCCAAATCAAACTAAAAATCAAAGATATAATCATCAATCACCGTCTGAAATACAGACACTCAAAATCACGAACATTATGAAAACAATTACCACGAACATTGCCCTACTTCTATTCTTACTGTGTATGCAACAGGGTTGGGCACAAGACAAGAGCACGCAAATGGTATCTTTCGAAGAAGCCAAAACTGAGATTGTAAACCAAGAAAAGGAAGCCCTCAAAAAAGAGGTTGAAAAAGTAAATGAACTTGTGGCAGAAGGCCAATTGACGGCGGAAGAAGGCGCTGCAAAAAAGCAAGAACTTGCCGAGGCTCGGGCACTGAATATTGAAAACCGAATCGCTATAATTGACAATAAAATGGCGTTGCTAGAGCGTAATGGCAGCTTAGGTTTAGAAGCAACACGGAATCTTTTTGTCTTTGGCGTAGGAGAAGATAAACAAACGGGTAAAACGTGGTTGGGCATTACCGTAAATCGGAAGGATAGCACACATTCCGTTCGGAAGTATGACCGACGCACTTCTTCTCAACTTGTTTTTAGTTTCGGACTTAACAATGCGGTAATCGACGGACAATCGTTAAGCGATTCTCCCTATAAAATAGCCGGTAGCCGATATGCTGAACTAGGTTTGGCCTGGACCACTAGGGTTTTCAAAGAAAGCAATTGGTTGCGACTACGTTACGGACTCTCGTTTCAGTTCAATGGGTTGAAGCCTACCGATAATCGCTACTTCGTAGAAACTGGTGAACAAACCGAATTGCAGGAATTCAATTTCGACTTGGACAAGTCAAAATTTAGAATGGATCATTTGGTAGTTCCTGTCCATTTTGAAATTGGTCCGTCGCGAAAAATTGAGAAGGAAGACTATTTCCGATACAACACCAATAAGAGTTTCAAAATTGGACTCGGTGGCTATGCGGGTGTGAACCTGAGTACCCGTCAAAAACTTAAATTTGACAATGATAATGGCGAAGATGTCAAACAAAAACTGAAAGACGGGTATAACACAGAGAATTTTATCTACGGCTTGAGTGCCTATGTAGGATACGGTGATATTTCGCTCTATGCCAAATACGATTTAAATACCATCTTCAAGAAGAACCCTATAGAGCAACGCAATGTTTCTTTAGGAGTTCGATGGGATTGGGATTAGAATTAGCCTTCATTCATCAATCAAGAAAAGGTTTCCGTTTGCGGAAACCTTTTTTTATATCAGATAGAGTTTATCTGCCGTAGGTAGACGCAGCCAAAAAGTCAATTTGAGCGCAGTCGAAAGATCATATTTGGCTATATTTACAGCAACTATGATTTCAAGAACCACTATCGATAATGTATTCGAAACCGCCCGTGTGGAAGAGGTGATCGGCGATTTTGTGCAATTGAAAAAATCGGGGAGTAACTTCAAGGGGCTCAGTCCGTTTAGTGACGAACGCACCCCGAGTTTCATGGTGAGTCCGGTGAAACAGATATGGAAAGACTTCAGTAGCGGAAAAGGAGGCAATGTGGTTTCCTTCCTCATGGAACACGAACATTTTACCTATCCCGAAGCCATCAAATACTTGGCGAAGAAGTACGGAATTGAAATTGAAGAAACCGAACAGTCTGACGAGCAAAAACAGCAGGCCAACGAGCGTGAAAGTTTATATTTGGTCAGCGAATTTGCCAAGGAATATTTCCATAACACCTTATTGGAGACAGAGGCGGGTAAGGCCATCGGGAAAACCTATTTTAAAGAACGAGGTTTTACGGATGCTACCATCAAAAAATTCAGCCTAGGCTATTCACCAGACACATGGAGTGCGTTTACTGACGAAGCCTTAAAAAACGGATATCAATTAAGTTTTCTTGAAAAAACAGGCTTGACCATTGTCAAGGGAGAAAAACAATTTGATCGGTTCAAAGGGCGTGTCATGTTTCCGATTCTGAGTATGAGTGGCCGAACCCTCGGATTTGGGGGACGTATATTGACAAGCGATAAAAAGGCAGCCAAATATCTAAATTCTCCTGAAAGCGACATCTATCATAAAAGCAAGGTGCTGTATGGTATTTACCATGCCAAGCAAACCATCGCCAAAGAAGATAATTGTTATTTGGTGGAAGGCTATACCGATGTGATTCAATTCCATCAAACCGGAATTGAAAATGTGGTGTCTTCTTCTGGTACGGCGCTTACGCCAGAGCAAATTCGATTGATCAATCGGCTCACAAAGAATATCACCGTCCTTTTCGATGGTGATGCCGCGGGTTTACGAGCTTCATTGCGGGGAGTTGACTTGATTTTGGAACAAGGCATGAACGTTAAGATCTGTACCTTCCCAGAAGGAGAAGATCCGGATAGTTTTGCCAGAGAGCATTCGTTGGAAGATCTTACGTTGTATCTCGAAGATAACGCTCAAGACCTTATTGCTTTTAAAGCCTCCTTGTTGGCGGCAGAGGCAAAGAACGATCCGGTGAAAAAAGCGGAGACCATTCGTGATATGGTAGTGAGCATTTCGAAGATTCCAGATGTGATTAAGCAGGAAGTGTATATTAAGGAATGCTCTCGCATTATGGATATTAGCGAAAATGTGCTGTTCAATACCTTGGCACAATTGCTTCAGAAAGAGCGTCGAGATGCTTCTAAAAAATCCACGCCACAGCAAGAGCCCATGCAAGTGGTTCCTCAAGAGGCACAGAAAGTTTCGAAAATCGATGTTCAGTTTGAGTTGGAACGGAAAATCATTGAGTTGTTGTTGTTGTACGGAACGGTGGAAGAGGAGTTTGAAGATCTGATTCTAGAACCGAACGATGCTGGTGAAATCTCCTTCAAACCCGAATTGTCTACATCAAAGGTGTTCGAAAAAATCTACCTTGATTTACAAGATGACGAAGTTGAATTCACCAATGATGATTTTAAGGAATTATACTTTGAAATTATCAATCGGCTCAACCAACAGCAAGACGTTAAAATTGACGCCTTGGTCAATCAGCTAGAGCCCAAAAAAGCAGAAGCGGTCACAGACATTTTGATGCAAGAGGAGAAGTACCAATTGCACGATTGGGAGCGCAAAGAGATTTATG